>JAFAFZ010000344.1 GCA_023423215.1 Actinomycetes bacterium | reverse complement strand
GCGGCGGCGTCGGATGCCGTTCGTCCTCGTCGACAGCGACGCGCCAGACGGCGTGCCGAGCGTCGAGGTCCCGGACCGGGAGGGCACGGCCGCCGTCGTGCGGCACCTGCTCGCCCTCGGTCACCGGCGTATCGCCGTGCTGTCGTTCGAGGGCGGTCCGGACCGAGAGCAGTACGGCTACCGGGGGCCCCTGGCCCGCCGGATCACCGGGCTCGCCGAGGCCCTCGCCGAGGTGGGTCTCACCCTCGACCCCCCGGGCGCTCCACGAGCTCGAGCCGCACGTGCGCGGCCTCGCCGCGCTGCACGTGCCGGGCGCGGGCATCGTCGACTACCGAGCGGTGGCGAGCACGCTCGTCCGCGAGCTCGACGAGCGAGGTGGTGCACTGCGCCTCGGCGCCGAGGTCACCCACGTCGGCGCCCCGAGCGGCGCACGGGCGATCCGGGTCGGGCTGCGCGACGGGACCAGCATCGGCGCACGCTGGCTGGTGAACTGCGCAGGGCTGCACAGCGACCGCATCGCACGGCTCGCCGGTGCCGACACGGGCGTCTCGATCGTGCCGTTCCGCGGCGAGTACCACGAGCTGGTGCCCTCGGCCCGTGGGCTGGTGCGGAACCTCGTGTACCCCGTGCCGGATCCTCGGTGGCCGTTCCTCGGCGTGCACCTGACGCGCATGGTGGACGGCAGCGTGCACGTCGGGCCGAACGCCGTGCTGGCGCTCGGACGTGAGGCGTACCGCGGCGGCGTCGTCGGCCGTGACGTCGGCGAGCTGGTCGTGAACCCGTCGCTGCGCACGCTCGCCCGCACCTACTGGCGCACCGGCGCGCAGGAGCTGGTGCGGTCGCGCACGCCCCGGTTGCTGCTGCGAGACGTGCAGCGCCTGGTGCCCGAGGTCGCGGCGTCGGACCTGGTGCCGTCCGACGCCGGCATCCGTGCCCAGGCGCTCGGGCCCGACGGTCGGCTCCTGGACGACTTCGCGTTCGCGACCTCGACACGTGCGGTGCACGTGCTCAACGCGCCGTCCCCGGCCGCGACGGCATCGCTCGCGATCGCGGAGGCGGTCGCCGACCGGTTCGACCTGCTGCGCGCCAGCGGCTGACGCGCCGACGCCCGGGACGACGCACCGCGGGCCGGAGGACCGACCGTCGCCCGGACGCGGAACGGACGGCCTCCAGGGGGGAAGGCCGTCCGTTCGGGATCGCACGGGCGACAGGGGGGACGTCGCGTGCTCGTGCGAGAAGGGTCGAGGGTGTGCAGGGCGCAGGCGTGATCGCCTGCGAGGGGTGGGTCAGGCCGCCTTGCGGCTGGCCGCCGTGCGACGGTCCAAGAGCTGGTCGGTGAGCGGCTGGGCGGCCGCGGCGACGCTCAGGGCGACGGTCTTGTTGGTGGTGACCAGCTTCGAGGCGAACTTCGCCTGGTTGTTGATCAGCTCCTTGGGGGTGGGGATCTTGTCGGCGAAGGGCACGGCGGGGATCTGCGGGGCCTTGTCGACGACGTAGCCGACGGCCACCGCCACGGCGACGGTGAGCGGCTCGTTGACGCTGCTGATGGCGCTGATGACCTGGTCCTGCACGTCGGACACGCGGTTGAGCACGGGGGTCATGGGGGTATCTCCAACTTCGAGGGGTGGTCCGGGCCGGCGGCCCGAACGTGCTTGCTGGGTGCTAACTGTAGTTAGCACTGCGTGCTGGAGTCAAGGTTCTGCTCGCGGAAGTTCGCACGAGCTGTCGCAGCCGAGCGACGAGGCGACGTCCCGTGACAACTCCCCCGAAACCCGACTACGTTGGTCGGGAATAGTTCGGTGAGCGGCACGGGTTGCCCTCCGGGACGACGGAACCCCACCGACCACCCCCATCCGACACACACAGCAACGGAGCTTCCATGGCCATCCAACTCGGCGACACCGCCCCCGACTTCACCGCACAGACGACCGAGGGCACGATCGACTTCTACGACTGGAAGGGTGACAGCTGGGCGATCCTCTTCTCGCACCCGAAGGACTTCACCCCGGTCTGCACCACCGAGCTGGGTGCCGTGGCGAAGCTCAAGGACGAGTGGGACAAGCGTGACGTGAAGGTCATCGGCCTGTCCGTGGACGAGCTCACGAACCACGAGGCCTGGTCGAACGACATCGAGGAGACGCAGGGCGCCGCGATCAACTTCCCGATCATCGCCGACAGCGACAAGAAGGTCTCCGACCTGTACGACCTGATCCACCCGAACGCGAGCGACACCACCACCGTGCGCTCGGTGTTCATCATCGGGCCGGACAACAAGGTCAAGCTCATCATCACCTACCCGGCCTCGACCGGCCGCAACTTCGACGAGATCCTCCGCGTCGTCGACTCGCTCCAGCTCACGGCCAAGCACAAGGTCGCCACGCCGGTGAACTGGAAGGACGGCGAGGACGTCATCATCGTCCCGGCGGTCTCCGACGACGAGGCGAAGGAGAAGTTCCCGCAGGGCTGGAACACCGTGAAGCCCTACCTGCGTCAGGTCGCCGCCCCGAAGGACTGACACCCACGGGGCTCCGACCCCTCCGAGGGCTGCCGCCCGGTGCTCCGGGGCGGCTGCGTCGCGTCCGGGCGAGCTCTCGGCCGCCTCTCAGGAAGCTCACGGGTTGCTCTGTCACAGTGGGCCCGTGAGTGGTGAACGACTCCTGCTCGTCGACGACGAGGACAACCTGCGCTCGATGCTGGAGGCGGCGCTGCGCCACAGCGGCTTCGACGTCCACCCGGTCGCCTCGGGCCGCGCCGCGATCGACGCGACCGCCGAGGTGCAGCCCGACCTCATCGTGCTCGACGTGATGCTGCCGGACCTGGACGGCTTCGAGGTCTGCCGTCGGCTGCGCACCGACGGCTCGAAGGTGCCGGTGGTGTTCCTCACGGCGAAGGACGGGACCGAGGACAAGGTGCGTGGCCTGACGCTCGGCGGGGACGACTACCTGGTCAAGCCGTTCAGCCTGGACGAGCTGGTCGCCCGCATCAACGCCGTGCTGCGCCGCTCCGGGCTCGAGGCGAACGACTCCGTCATGTCGTGCGCCGACCTGACGATGGACGACGACGCGCACCGGGTCACCCGGGCCGGCGTCGAGGTCTCGCTCTCGCCGACCGAGTACCAGCTGCTGCGCTACCTGCTCCTCAACCAGGGCCGCGTGGTGTCGAAGTCGCAGATCCTCGATCACGTGTGGCACTTCGACTTCGGCGGGGACGGCGGGATCGTCGAGACCTACATCGGGTACCTGCGTCGCAAGCTCGACCAGGGCGAGCCGAAGCTCATCCACACGATCCGCTCCGTGGGCTACACCCTGCGCGAGCCGATCTGAGCGCATGCGCGCCCCCTCCCTGCGCACGCTGTCGCTCCGGGCACGGCTCCTGGCCGGCATGGCCCTGGTGGCGCTCGTGCTCGTGGGCGTCGCGGTCGTCATCACCCGCACCACCGAGACCTACCTGCTCGCCCAGGTCGACGACCGGCTCGAGGGCGCGGCGAACGGACCGATGCGAGCCATCGGCGTCGCCGGGCGACCGCCCGAGGGGGCCGCCGGGGACGTCACGATCCAGACGGACCCGCCGTCCGAGCGCTCGTTCAGCACGATCTACGTCGCCCTGGTCGACGCCGACGGCGACGTGACCGTGGAC
>JAFAFZ010000173.1 GCA_023423215.1 Actinomycetes bacterium | reverse complement strand
CGCCGCGTCCGAGCGGCCGGCGCGCCGCAACCCGATCCAGAGCAGCAGGTCGAGCTGCGGCCAGCTCGGCCCACGCCAGTAGCTGCCGGGCCGGTAGGTCGGCTCGTCGCGGTGCACCTGCGCCGGTCCGTACGCCCCGCCGAGCGCCCGGTCGTCGCCCAGCTCGGCGACCACCGCGTCGACGACGTCGTCGCGTCGCTCGACGAGCAGCGGGAGCAGCGCCTCGGCGGTGCGTATGCGGCCTGAGCCCGAGGCCGTCGGACCGTCGTCGAGCCAGGTGCGTCGACCCGGCTCCCACCGGTCGGCCAGCGCGTCGCGCACCTCGTCGGCCAGCCGCGCAAGCGACGCGTCGCCCGTGACCGACGCCAGCTCGTCCGCGCAGAACACCGTCATGGCGCTGAACGCGACGGAGCCCACGGGGAACTCGTCGTTCCACAGCGGTGCCCCGGTCGGGTCGTGGTGCACGCTCTCGACGAGCTCGCCCTTGCGGCGGAACCACTGCACCTCGTCGTAGGGGTCGGGACCGGTGGCGTCGGCGGCGCGCATCAGGTCATCCCAGCGGGGGCTGTGGTCGCACCCCGACTCCCAGGGATGCGCCAGCTCGATGAGCCCGGCGGCGCTGCGACGGCGACGCTCGAACAGGAAGCGCAACCCCGCCGCCGCCCGCTCGACGGTGTCCGTGGGGACCTCGATGCCGCGACGCGTCAGCTCAGCGACGGTCCAGCCGTAGATCGGCGGTTGCGTGATGGACGACGTCGCCGGACGGCCCCAGAACCCCTGGTGATCGGTCGAGCCGTCCAGGTACTGCAGGTGCGGCACGAACCCGGACGGACCCTGCCCGCCGAGCGCCATCGCCAGCTCGCTCGTCGCCCGCGCCGGCTCGCCGAGCTCGGCCCAGACGACCGAGTGGAAGCACGAGTCCCAGAGCCACAGCCAGGGGTACGTCGACGCGTTCGGGCAGGTGAAGCCCGGCTCACGCCACTGCGCGTCGAGCACCGAACGTGCCGAGGTGCGCACGGCGGCGCGCTCACCGGGTGGGGGCGGCCCGGCGCCGGCTTCGGCCGGACTCCATGACGACATGCTGCGGACCCTAACGTGTGCCCGCCATGGCCCCCCGCGCCGCGTTCGTGTCCTTCCGCTTCGGCATGACCGACGGCGTCTCGGTCGTCGCCCGCACCTGGATGGCGGCGTTCGAGCAGTTCGGCTTCGCCACCTGCACCGTCGCCTCGGGCAGCGGCGTCGACCGGGTCGTGCCGGGCCTGGCCATCGACGCCGTCGAGGGCGACCACGACTCGCTCGTCGAGCAGCTCGAGGCCGCGCTGGCGGACGTCGACCTGGTGGTCGTCGAGAACCTGCTGACCATCCCGCTCAACCTGCCGGCGTCGCGCGCCCTGGCGCAGGTCCTGCGCGAGCGCCCGGCGCTGCTGCACCACCACGATCCGCCGTGGCACCGCGAGCGCTTCGCCCACATCACCGAGCTGCCGGCGACCGACCCGGCGTGGCGCCACGTGGCCATCAACCGCCTGCTGCGCGACCAGCTCGGCGAGCGCGGCATCCACGCAGCGGTCATCTACAACGGCTTCGCGAGCGCCGAGCGCATGAGCCCCGCACGTCGTCGAGAGCTGCGCACCGAGGTGCGGCGCTCGGTCGGTCTGCGGTCCGACGCCCTGGTGGTCGCTCACCCGGTGCGGGCGATCGAGCGCAAGGACGTGCCCGCCGCGGTGCGCCTGGCCGAGGAGCTCGGCGCCACCTACTGGCTGCTCGGCCCCGCGGAAGAGGGCTACGGCGACGAGCTCGCCCGCGTCCTCGGCGCCGCGCGGTGCCCGGTCGTCCACGAGCCCTGGACCGACGTCGAGGGCATCTACGCCGCAGCGGACCACATCGCCTTCCCCTCGACCTGGGAGGGGTTCGGCAACCCGCCCATCGAGGCCGCCCTGCACCGCCGCACCGTCACCGTCGGGGACTACCCCGTCGCACGCGAGCTGCGCGCCCTGGGCTTCGACTGGTTCACGCCGACCGAGGTGGAGCGCACCGCCGCCGCGCTCGCCGCACCCGACGCACCCGAGGTCGTCGCGCTGCTCGATCGTAACGAGCGTGTCGCCAGCGAGCACTTCTCGCTCGGACGCATGCGCACCTCGCTGCACGCCGTGCTGGATGAGGCAGGCTGGTTGCCGTGACCGAGCCCTCCGACCCCCCCAGCGCACCGCCGCCGGACGACCCGGTGCTGGTGCGGCGCGAGCGCATCCGTCGCCTGTCCGATCTGGGCTCGCGGATCGGGTACTCGTGCTTCGGCGGGGCCGTCGTGCTCTTCGTCGTGGCGTTCATCCTCGACTTCCCGAGCTGGCTCGTGACCGTGATCATCGCCCTGATGGCGGTCGGCTCCGCGACCCTGCTCCCCGCGATCGTCTTCGGCTACGGCGTGAAGGCGGCGGACGCCGAGGACCGCGGCGAGAAGTTCGGCTACTAGGCCGACGGCCGCCCGCCGTTCGCGATCCGTTCGCGCTGCGTCGCCACACTCGGCCGGCGCGCAAGTCGGCAGCAAGTCCGGCACCAGCCGACTCGGCCACGGTGCGAGGGTGCCGGCGCGACCGCGTCCGACCCGTCCACGTCGGATCGACCGGCGCTGAGCGTGTCCTCAGCTAGGTTGGCCGACCGGAAGTCCACAGGGAAGACCAGGAACAGGAGGGCCGGACAGATGAACCGGACGTATCGCGCAGCACTCGTGATGGTGCTGGCTCTGGCCGTGTTCGCGGCCGCATGTGGAGGTGGCAGCGACTCCGCCTCGACCACCTCGGGAGAGAAGGCGGACGCCAGCGGCGCCGTCTCCGATCCGAAGGACGTGAAGTCCGCCACGATCCAGATCGTGTCGAAGGGCAGCTTCGCCCAGCCGTCGGACTCGCTGGCCACCTTCGAAGAGGTCGAGGGCGCCGGCTCGGGCAGCGGCTTCATCATCGACCCGTCGGGCATCGCCGTGACCAACAACCACGTGGTCACCGGCAACGCGAGCCTCGAGGTCTACGTCGGCGGCAGCGACGAGCCCGTGAACGCCAAGGTGCTCGGCGTGTCCGAGTGCAGCGACCTGGCGGTCATCAAGCTCGAGGGCGGGCCCTACCCGTACCTCGACTGGTACGACGGCGAGGTCGACGCCGGCCTCGAGGTGCGCGCGGCGGGCTTCCCGCTCGGCGACCCCGAGTACACGATGACCAACGGCATCGTGTCCAAGGCCGAGGCCGACGGCGACACCGACTGGGCGTCGGTGGCGTCGGTCATCGAGCACGACGCGAACATCCAGCCCGGCAACTCGGGCGGCCCGCTGATCGACGCAGAGACCGGCAAGGTCGTCGCGGTGAACTACGCCGGCGGCGATCCGGGCACCGGCACCGCGCAGTTCTTCGCCATCTCCTCGGCACTGGCCGAGCCGCTCGTCGAGGAGCTCCAGGAGGGCGACGTCGAGTCCCTGGGCGTCAACGGCGTGGCGATCTACGACGAGGACCTGGGCGTCGCCGGCATCTGGGTCAGCTCCGTCGACACCAACAGCCCCGCCGGCGAGCTCGGCCTCCAGGGCGGCGACATCATCGAGAAGATCGAGGGCCTGACCCTCGGCACCGACGGCACCAAGAAGGACTACTGCGACATCCTCAGCTCGCGGGAGCCCACGGACAAGCTCGCCGTCCAGGTGCTGCGCTTCGACGAGGACGTGCGCCTGAAGGGCGAGTTCAACGGCGACGAGCTCACCGAGTCGGAGTCGCTCGGCACCATCGTCGAGGAGGAGTCCGGCGGCTCGCTGGCCGGCGGCACGGAGTACACCGAGTACACCGAGGTCTCGGACGACAGCGGCACGATCAGCGTCGAGGTGCCCACCAGCTGGTCGCAGGTCGACGGCGCGCCGATCACGCTCGAGGACGGCACGGTGATCGCCAACATCTCGGCCGCTCCCGACCTGCAGGCGTTCTACGACAACTGGGACTCCCCCGGCCTGTCGCTGTCCGGCGCCGGTCCCGAGATGGGCAGCGACGTCAACGAGCTGCTCACGCAGATCACGGCCAACGCCGCCGAGTACTGCACCGAGACCGCGCCCCAGGACTACGACGACGGCCTGTACACGGGCCTGATCCAGGTCTTCACCGGGTGCGGCGGCGGCAGCGCCGTGCTGCTCGCCATCGCAGCGCAGCCCGCCGATGCCAGCTTCACGGCCCTGGTGCTGATCCAGCTGGCCACCGAGGCGGACATCGCCGTGGCCGACAAGGTCGTCGAGACCTTCGTCATCCAGCCCTGATCCCGGGCTGATCCGACCCGGGCGCCACGGGCGCTCGCACCCGATCCGTGCCGTGGGCACCGCCGACCGGCGGGCCCGCGGCACGGTCGCGTGGGGGCTCGGATGCCCGCCCGGTCGGACCTATGTTACCGTTCGGTAACATGCGACTTCCTGCGGCGGAACGACGAGAGCAGCTCCTGCACACCGCGGTGTCGGTCTTCGCCGAGCACGGGTACCACGCGACCTCGATGAACGACGTGGCCGAGGCGGCCGGCGTGACCAAGCCGGTGCTCTACCAGCACTTCACCTCGAAGCGCGAGCTCTTCATCGAGCTCCTCGCCGACATCGGCGCGGAGCTGCGCGACACCATCTCGAAGGCGACCACGGACGCGGGCGGGCCCCGTCAGCAGATCGAGGACGGCTTCCGCGCCTACTTCGGCTTCGCCCACGACCAGACGGACTCGTTCAAGGTCCTGTTCGGCTCCGGCGCCCGTCGCGACCCCGAGTTCGCGTCCTTCGCGCTCAGCGTCGAGGCGTCGATCGCGGAGACGATCGCGGACCTGATCGTGGTCGAGGGCGAGCCGGCGACCCATCGCTTCCTGCTGGCCCACAGCATCGTCGGCATGACCGAGGCGGCGACCCGCTACTGGCTGAGCCACGACCGCGAGCCCGACGTCGACGAGCTGGCCGAGCAGCTGTCGCAGCTGGCCTGGTCGGGCCTGCGCGGCATCCGCAGCCCCCTCTGACCGACGCACCCAGGGGCGCTCGATCTGCGGCTCCTCCTGCCCGGTCGACCCCCGTGCCCCGTCTGGCTCCACGACGGGTGCGGACCCTACGGTGACCGCCATGAGTGAAGCCGAGTGGTACGAGGTCGTCGTCGAGATCCCCCAGGGGTCGCGCAACAAGTACGAGATCGATCACGACAACGGCACGACCTGGCTCGACCGGCACCTCTTCTCGACCACCGTCTACCCGACCGAGTACGGCTTCTTCCCGGGCACGCACGCCGAGGACGGTGACCCGCTCGACGCGCTGGTCCTGCTCGAGGACCCCACGTTCCCCGGCTGCCACATCAAGGCACGTCCCGTCGCCGTGCTCGAGATGAGCGACGAGGCCGGTCGCGACCTCAAGGTCCTGTGCGTCGTGCACGGCGACCGCCGCTGGGACCACCTCCAGGACGTCGACGACGTCCCGGACCACCTGCTCGCCGAGATCCAGCACTTCTTCCAGGTGTACAAGGACCTCGAGCCCGGCAAGAGCAGCGTCGTCGGCGACTGGGCCGGCCACGACGTGGCGGTCGAGGCGATCGTCGCGGCACGCGCCGCGGCCGCCGGCCACTGAGCGACGCCACGCCCTGCTGACCGCTCAGGCGGGTGCCCCGGCGACGTGGTGCCGGCGCGAGCCGGCTGGCGCGGAGTCGTCAGCCCGGATCGCGGGGCACGTCGCCGGTGGGCTCGGTGCCGCGCACCCACCGCTCGCGGTTGGCGAGCGCCGTGAACGCAGCGCGGTCCTGGTCGGTCAGGTCACGGCCGGACATGCTGCGTGGCCACCGCCGGTCGTAGAGCACCGCGGCCAGCTCGATGCTGTACAGGTACAGCATTCCGAGGAGGTAGGTCCACGACAGCAGGCCGAGCACGACCACGAAGACGCCGTAGGTGTCGCTCGACTGGTTGACGATCCGGGTGACGTAGTAGCCGCCGAGCGCCTGCAGCCCCCACCAGCCGAGGCCGGCGCCGAGCGCGCCGGGCAGCTGGTTCAGGAAGGGGACCTTGCGGGCGCACAGCAACCAGTGCAGTCCCAGGTACGCCGCAGCGCCGGCCAGGACCGGCAGCGCGGCTGCGGCCAGCCAGCGCAACCAGTCGGCCGCACCGTCGCTCAGGATCCACCGGCCCGCCCCCGACAGCACGCCGCACAGGGCGATCAGGATCGCACCGGGTAGGTCCCGGAGCCGACGCAGGATCCACGGCGGGCGCTCGTACATCGGCACCTCCCACGTCGTGTTCAGCGCCTCCTGGAGCATGTCGAGCAGCCCGAGGCCGGCCCAGACCGAGACCAGGATCGAGCCGATGAGCACGACGACGCTGCCTCCCAGGTCGTCCGCGCCCTTCGCGATCTCGGTGCCGATGACGGGCACGTTCGCGAGCGTCGAGTTGATGAGGTCCTCTCGCAGCTCGTCGTTGTTCTGCAGCACCAGGCCGAGCAGGTTCACGAACGCGAGCAGGAGCGGGAAGAGCGAGAAGAAGCCCTTGTAGGCGAGCAGCATGGCGAGCTGCCCGCCGCGGTCCTCGCCGAACTTCTTCAGCACGGCGTGCACGACGGCGACCGGCGGGATGCGGCGCTGCAGCGCGTCGAGGCGATCGGCGGTGCGATCGAACAGGTTGCGCCGGGTCGGTGCCTCGTCCTCGGTCGCGTCCACTCCACCGGGGCTCGACGCGGGAACGGTCACGGCGCCGACGGTATCGGAGCGGGATCGAAGAACCTTCGACCCCGCCGGGTGGTCCTGGGCGACCTTCTCGGTCCCCATGCCGAAACGGCAGCTGCCGTTCCGGCACGACGCGTTGCCAGGACGGCCCGGCGGGTGCATGGTCGACACGACCGACGAATCCCTCCGCAGGAGCCCCCGTGCACGATCACCACCCCACCGGCCACGCCCACGCCTCGCCGCCCGACTGGCCCGACACCACCGACCCCGTCGAGTTCTGGGACGGCATGTACGAGTCGCGTGACCAGGTGTGGTCCGGGCGCCCGAACGCAGGTCTCGTCGACGAGGTCGCAGGCCTGACGCCGGGCCGGGCGCTGGACCTCGGTTGCGGCGAGGGCGGCGACGCCATCTGGCTCGCCGAGCAGGGCTGGTCGGTGCTCGGCGTCGACGTCTCACACACGGCGCTGCGGCGCACCGAGGAGCACGCTCGCGAGCGCGGCGTCGGCGATCGCGTGCGCACCGAGCACCACGACCTGGCGCAGTCGTTCCCGGAGGGCGAGTTCGACCTGGTCGTCGCGCCGTTCCTGCAGTCGCCGCTCGACTTCCCGACCGACGTGGTGCTGCGGCGCGCGAGTCGGGCGCTCGCGCCCGGCGGGCGGCTCGTGGTCGTCAGCCACGGAGAGGCTCCGCCGTGGGCGCCGGAGCAGGTGAAGGAGGCCGTGTTCCCGACCGTGGAGGGCACGCTGGCCGCACTGCACCTGGACGAGGACGGCGCCAGCGCCGGCGACTGGACGGTGCAGACCGCCGAACTGCGGGCCCGGCAGGTGACCACACCCGACGGCCACCCCGGCGAGCTCGTCGACCTGGTCGTGCACGTCGTCCGGGGCGCCTGAGCACTCGCGGCCTGCGAGAACGTTCCGCTCCCGTCGGGCTCGGCCGCGGCCCACGGGATCAGCCCGCCGGCTCGCGCCGAAAGGGCGGTCTTAGATCCGGCGCGGCACCGCCGCAGACCAGCGGACGATGCGGCCCGGCACGGTCGTTGCGCGCCGGCTCGCGCCGAAAACAGAGCGAGGA
>JAFAFZ010000145.1 GCA_023423215.1 Actinomycetes bacterium | reverse complement strand
CGTCGACGAGCTCGAGGAGCTGTTCGATCAGTCGCGCAGCTCGGCGCGCAGCTGATCGAGGGTCAGCGCCTCGACCACCCCCACGAGGCGATCGTCGCCCTCGGCACCGGTCAGCGAACCGCCCGCGCCCACCAGGTAGCGGCCCTGCGAGCCGGCGACCAGGAACCGTGGGGACCCGGCGTCCACGTCCGCACCGTCCGCGGTCCGGCCGGGCAGCGGCTGGCGGAACCACACGGCGTCGTCCCCGGCGGTCGAGGGGGCGAGCCCGTCGACCACGATCGGCTCGCCCGAGCTGAGCCATCCCTCCTCTGCCACCACCAGCCGCTCACCCGGCTCGACCGGTGCCGCTGCCGAGGTGTGCCGCCAGACCTCGTCGACCTCGAGGGTCACCTCGCGCACGACGACCCCGGCGACGGCGGGGGAGGGGCCGTCCGCGCCGAGCACCTCGCCCCGTCGAGTGTCGACGACGTGCGCGCGCACCACCAGCGGGCTCGCCGCGACGAGCTGGTCCAGCGCGAACCACTGGTGTGCCGAGGACGACTCGAGGGCGACCGGTCCGGGCTCGGTCGTCGTGGGTGGCTGGTCGGAGCCGCCGAGCACCAGCGCGGCCACCAGCACGACTGCGCCGCCGACCAGCACGGCTGCCGGGCCGAGCCAGCGGAGGTGGCGCACGACCTGCTCAGCCGTCGCCGTCGGAGTCGCTGAACCCGACCGTCACGCCGAGCAGGCTGGCGATCTCGGTGCGCATGGCGACGCGCACGTCGCTGACCTGGTCGTACGCATCCTGGATCAGCTCGATCTGCTCGGGGTCCGCCGGATCGACGGTCGCCAGCGGATCCGGCAGCGCTGCCAGGGCCGCCGCGGCGTCCGCCAGGTTCGCGATCACCCGCTGGTCGGTCGAGAGCGACTGCTCGGCGACCAGCACCGACAGGCCCAGCTCGGGTTCGTCGCTGTCCGGGTCGCCGGTCGAGGTCCCGTAGACGGACTGCACGCTCGCCAGCATGTCCGCCGCGTCGCGGCCCGCCCGGTGCGCAGCCCCGACGTCGACGGATGCGGGGTCGGGGGTGCCGGTGTCCGCGCCCGACGCCGGGCCGAGCACCATGTCGGTGATCGTGGTGAGCGCCGCGATCGACCCGTTCACCAGGTCGTCCACCGCCTCCTGGGTGTCCGCGTACATCGAGTCGCCGCCCGGGTCCGAGAGCTGGTCCGCGAAGGCCGCCTCGCCGTCGACGCCGTCCCTCCACGCCGCGGACAGCCCCTCGGCGCCCGCCTGCACGTCCACCGCCGCCGCGGCGGCGTAGGCGCAGGCCCGGGGGTCGAGCGAGGCGGCATCCGCGGGGCCGAACAGCAGCTGCTCGATCGCGGCCAGACCACGCACGTCGGCTCCGAGGTCCGCGACGGCCTCGGGGGTGATCGGGTCGGGCAGCTCGCCGGCCGTGGTGAACAGCTCGTCGAGCTTCTCGGGATCGATCGGGTACGCGATGCGTCCGATGGAGTGCAAGGTCTTCGCCGGCCCGAAGCGGAAGGCCTCGGTGCGGCGCCACGCGCCCTGCGCGTCGTCCCACGCGGCGCGGGCGGCGTCGAGCGTCGTGGCATCGGGGGTCGCGCACAGCTCATCGGTGGCGGTCGTCAGCTCACCGGTCGCTGCGGCCAGCTCGTCGAACGCCGGGAGGATCACCTCGTCCGCGATCGCGCCGACGACCTCGTCGCGGTCCGCGGTCTCCTGGTCGAGCTGGCGGACGGACCCGCCGGAGTCGTCGCTCGAGCACCCGACGAGGGACAGCACGAGCGAGGCGATGATCACCACGGCCAGCAGGATGGTCACGATCCGGATGGTGCGGTTCCGTGGGTTCACGATCGTCCGTTCTCTCGGTGCGGTGCGGTCGGTGTGGCCGGGTGCGGCTGGGGGTGGGCGGGTCAGAGCGACCGGAGGAACGAGAGGAGCGCGTCCCGGTCGTCGCGGTCGAGCTCGAGGTAGCCCTGCTGCGCGTCCGCGGCCTCGCCACCGTGCCAGAGGATGGCCTCGTTCAGGTCGCGGGCACGGCCGTCGTGCAGGAACCGCGTGTGGCGGTTGACCTCTCGCGTCAGGCCGATGCCCCACAGGGGTGCCGTGCGCCACTCCGAGCCCGAGGCCAGGAAGTCGGGCCGGTCGTCCGCGAGCCCGGGGCCCATGTCGTGCAGCAGCAGGTCGGTGTAGGGGCGGATCGTCTGCTCGGAGAGCGGCTCGGGCAACGTCGGTCCGGTGCGCAGCTCGCTCACGTGGCAGGAGGAGCACTGCAGCTGCTCGAACACCTCCGCGCCCCGGTCGGTGTCCGTCGCGCCGACGTCTCGCCGCGCCGGCACCGCCAGGGTGCGGGTGTAGAAGGTCACGCGCTCGAGCTTGTGGTCGTCCAGCTCGGGCTCGCCACCCGTGGGCGCCTCACGGCACGCCGTCTGGGAGTCGGTGCAGTCCTGCAGCGGCATCAGCGACGAGGTGATGCCGATGTCGCCGTGGAACGCGAAGGCCGTCTGCTCCTCGACCGTGGCCACGTTCGCCTTCCAGCCGAAGCGGCCGAGCACGGTCGCCTGGGCGGTCGGGCTCCAGACCATGTTCGGCCGCCCGGAGATGCCGTCGCGGTCCGCGTCCTGCTCGTCGGCGAGCTCCAGGACCTGTTGTTCTGGCACGACCTCGAGCAGGCCGGTGCCGAACACCGGCGGGGCCACGCGCGGCGAGATCATCAGCTCCGGGCTCGGCGGGCCGTACGCGGGTTCGGCGATCGAGTACTGCGGCTCCAGCAGCGTGTAGGGCGTGCCGTCCGCGAAGGCGCCGTGCACCTCGGTCTCGGTGATCTGGATGCGGCCCTCGGCCGGCACGCGGTTGATCGCCTCGTCCTGGAGCTGAGCGCCGTAGACCGGTTCGGGCAGCGGTCCGCCGTGCTCGTCGATGCCGGGGACCGAGAGCCGCAGCAGCAGCCCCAGCGCGTTCGGCTCCTCGGCGGACGGGGGCTGGCCGCGTCCGTCCTTGAAGTGGCACGACGAGCAGGACTGCGCGTTGAACAGCGGCCCGAGGCCGTCGCGTCCGGTCGTCGAAGCGGGTGCGGTGACCCAGTTGTCGTTGAAGAAGTTGTTGCCGACCACGAACGCCCGCCGCTCGGTGTCGCTCAGCCCGGGTGCGGGCTGGGCGAACGCGTTCACGCCGGTGTTGTGCACCGTCGCCTGCCCGCCGGACATCTCGAGGTCCTCGGCGCTCGGCCCCGCCGGCTCGGTCGAGGTAGTCGTGTCGCCCGCCGCCCGACCGCCTCCGGTGCAGGAGGCGGCCACGACGACGAG
>JAFAFZ010000071.1 GCA_023423215.1 Actinomycetes bacterium | reverse complement strand
ATGCACGACGATCCGTCGCTACTCGGGCGCGAGGTCTGCCGCACGGGTCGACGGGCTGACGGCGCTGGCCCGAACGACCCTTCCGTGGCGCCACTTGCGCGACGATTCGTCGCTACTCGAGGGCGAGGTCTGCCGCACGGGTCGACGGGCTGACGGCGCTGACCCGAACGACCCTTCCGTGGCGCCACATGCACGACGATTCGTCGCTACTCGGACGCGAGCAGGGTCCGGCACACGGCCGGGGCCACCCGGAAGACGCCGGGACCGTGGCACCGGTCGCGACGGGTGGAATTCGCACGACCCGTCGATACCGTTCACCTGATGTCGAACGCAGGCGTCCCGGTCAGTGCCTCGGTCACCCTCCCCCGCTGCCCGGTGTGCGGCGAGCAGCTACGGCTCGGCAGCAGCGGCGAGCTCGACTCCTGGTCCTGTCCGGCCGGCCACGGCCTGGCGATGACCCTGTCGGAGAGCCACGGCCGCCTGCAGGACGACGAGGTCGCCGACCTCTGGCAGCTCGCGCGTGCCGCCGAGCCGGGCCCCCTCGCCAGCCCGTTCGGGCGCCGCCAGATGGTGCGGGTCAGCCTCCCCTACGACGCGGACGAGGTCCCGACCGGTACACCCGGCGACGGCGACGACCTCGGCACCGTCGAGCTCGACGTCGACGTGGAGGAGCAGTTCATCTGGTTCGACGCCGGCGAGCTCGACCGCCTGCCCGACGACCTGGCGGACGCCGAACCGTCCGCCGACGAGCTGGCCCGCGAGGCCGAGCTGCGAGCCCGCTTCGGTGCCGACGTCGCGGCCGCGCTCGACGCACGCGACGACCGCGAGATCAGCGAGCGCATCTACCAGCGCCTGGCGAAGCGCCCCGGTCTGGTGAAGGCGCTCGACGACGTCGGGCGCGCCGTCACCTCGTACTGACCCACCCGTCGACTCCGGCGGGACGCAACGGACGCCCGACGGTCACCGGTCCGCCCGGCGTCAGGACCACCACCGGCCGACCGGCACTCACTCCGGCCGGATGCTCCCTGGCGGATCGGGCCACTGCGTCGCTGCCTGGCGCACCGACTCGATGTGGCCCTCGACGCTCTGCTCGTCCTCGGCCGCGTAGCGCGAGTAGGTCCACTCGCCCGCGGCGCCGATCATCCAGCCACGTGCGTGCGACCAGTGCGGCGCCCGCATGCGGAACCGGAAGAGGTGCACTTCGGCGTCGTACACACCCGTCGTCCCGCCCAGCCCGTCGTCCGCTCCCTCGACCCGCACCTGCCGCTTCGTCACGGGCTCGATCTCGTCCGGCGCTCGGCCCAGCTCGGTGATGCCGCTCAACCAGTTCACCAGCTGCGAGCACGCCAGGACCTCGGGCTCGAGGTGGCGCTCCGGGATCAGGCAGACCGCATCGGCGGCCGCCAGACCCGCATGCAGCGGCGCGAGCGTGCGCGGGTCGCGGGCCAGCAGCTCGATGCGGTCGGGCGCGACCTGCTGACGACGCTGCACGAGCGCGACCGCGCCGAGCACCGACACCCTCGGGTCGGCCGAGGCGAGCAGCCGCCACATCGGCTCGATCGCCGCGTCGTCGGGGAACGTGACGAGCAGGCGGGCCAGCGCACCGAGCCGCTCCCGGTCGGTCCGTGAGCTGTCCAGGTCCTCGGCACCCGGCGGCGACGTGTACCAGAGGCGATCGCACACGTCGACGGTCGAGGCGATCAACGGCGACAACCCGGACAGGATCCGAGCCCGGTTCTCGATGCCGAGCAGTGCCCGGTCGAGCAGCCGCTGGATCATCGACGTCACGTGCCAGGTCCATCCCTTGCGGGGCGCCAGGGCGACGAGCATCGCCACCAGCCGCGTCACGTCCGGGTGCTCGAGCAGCGGGTCGAGCAACGGGCTCGTAGGGATCGGCAACAGGTCCGCCGGCCCGTCGAGTCCGAGCAGGAACTCGAGGCCTCGCAGCCCCTCGTCGTCGCACCGCAGCGCCAGCAGGTGCAGCAGCGCACGCCGGGCGCGTTCGCCCGCAGCGACGTACACCCGCAGCACCTCACCCACCGGCACCGACTCGGGCGCGCCCCACAGCAGTCGTGCGAGCAGGTCCGCCGGATGGCTCGTGTCGTGGGGCACCGACGGGTACGCCACCGTCGTCGCCTCGAGCACCGCACGGGCGCCGGCCGGCGTCAGCCGCCCCGCGTCCCACGTCGACAACGTCGCCAGCGCGACCTGCCGTGCGACGGCGTCCCGCCGCCGCAGCATCGTCCTCAGCTCCGCCACGTCCTCCGCCCCGATCACGAGCCCCACGATGCCCGACGGGCGCCGTCGCGTGAACCGTTCGGCCCACGGCCGGGAAGGTCCACCCAGTGCCTTCGCGCACAGCGTGTCGACCGCCTCGGCGAGCGCCCACGCGTCGTGACTTCGCCTCGCAACCACCCGAGCCGACGATGCTGAGCAGCACCCCATCCCGCCGACCGTCAGCACTCCCGGAGTCGTACGCTGGACCCATGCTGTTCGGCCGTCCTCCCCGCATGATCACCGCCGACGAGGCCCTTCCCGGGCGCTCGGAGTCCCTCCACCTCGAGGGCACGCACGACGTCCTCGGCAACTCCTTCCTCCCGCCGTTCCCCGAGGGCTCCGAGCTCGCCGTCTTCGCCGAGGGCTGCTTCTGGGGCGTCGAGCAGGTCTTCTGGAAGGTCCCCGGGGTCATCACCACCGCCGTCGGCTACGTCGGCGGCTTCACCCGGAACCCGACCTACCAAGAGGTGTGCACCGGCCGGACCGGGCACACCGAGGGCGTGCTCGTCGTGTTCGACCCGACGAAGGTCAGCTACGAGCAGCTGCTCAAGACGTTCTGGGAGACGCACGACCCGACCCAGGGCATGCGCCAGGGCAACGACGTCGGCACGCAGTACCGCTCGGGCATCTACGCGCTCGACGACGCGCAGCTGGCCGCCGCGATCGACAGCCGGGACCGCTACCAGAAGGTCCTGACCGAAGGGCACTTCGGCGAGATCACCACCGACATCGAGCCGCTCGGCTCGTTCGAGGACCACTGGTTCTACGCCGAGGACTACCACCAGCAGTACCTGTCGAAGAACCCCATGGGCTACTGCGGCGACCACTCCGGCACCGGCATGTCCTGCCCGATCGGCCAAGCGCTCGGCCCGTCGCTCGAGACCAGCTGAACCAGCTTCCGCTCGAGACCAGCTGAACCGGCTTCCGCTCGAGACCAGCTGAACCAGCCTTTGGCGTGGTCTGTGGTCGCTC
>JAFAFZ010000601.1 GCA_023423215.1 Actinomycetes bacterium | reverse complement strand
GACGATCTTCATGCCGCGGCCACCGGTGCGGGTGGCTCCGGGGCGGTGGGCGGCGTGGTCGCCGTGGTGGGCTCGGTGACCAGGGCGAGCGGAGCGGACTCGGTCGCGACCGGGAGCGGGTGGCCCTCGAGGTCCAGCCCGTGGTGTCGCGCGATCGGCGCGACGAGGCGGTCGCGCAGGCGGGCGGCGAGCCCGGCGAGGCCCGACGGGATGAGCCAGAGCACGAGCAGGACGCCGACGCCGGCGACCACCAGGCGGATCGTCGCGTCCAGGTCCTGCATGCCGCGCATGCCGGCCGCGCCGCTGACCGCACCGCCGATCGACCCGAGGCCACCGATGGTGGCCATCGAGAAGACCTCGACGGACTGCACCGGCTGGTACGACCCGACCCGTGCGCCGTGCAGGAGCAGCACGTGCAGGCCGCCGGCCAGACCCGTGAGCACGCCCGAGAACACGAAGCCGGACAGCGTGACCCACCGGGTGGAGACCGAGGCGGCCTCGGCGGCCTTGGCGTTGTCGCGTGCGGCGATGAGCAGGCGGCCCGAGCGGGACCGGCGCACGCCCCGCGCGAGCGCGATGCCGAGCGCGAGCGCCGCCAGGCAGAACCACAGCATCGAGCGCTCGTCCTCGAGGTCGACGCGACCCCACAGCAGCGGCCGGTCGACGTCCTGGGGGATGAGCTCGGGGAACACGTTCGGGTTCAGCACGTAGCCGTCGAGCACGACCGCGAACGCGAGCGTCACCACCGCCAGGAACGGTCCCCGGATGCGCAGCGCCGGCAGCCCGAGCAGGAGCGCGGCCAGGGCGCCCGCGGCCGAGGCGACGGCGAGCGTGATGAACAGGTCGACGTTCCAGCGGGACACCAGGTTGCCGGCGACGATCGCGCCGACGCCGACGAGCGCGAACTGCCCGAGGCTGATCTGGCCACCCCAGCCCGTCAGCACGACGAGGCTGACCGCCACGAGGCCCCAGATCGTCATGATGGACAGCGAGTTGGCGGTGCCCGGGCCGACGAGCATCGGCACCACGACCGCGGCGGCGACGAGCAGCGCCAGGCCGAGGTGCTTGGACCACCGCACCGTCCGCAACGAGGCGACCTCGGGCGCGAGCGGCCGGATCAGCTCGGCGTCGCGCCAGCCGCCGTCCGCGTCGTGCGCACGGCTGCGGGTGCCGCGTCGCAGCAGGAGCGCCGCGACGATGACGACGAGCAGGACGACGTCCACGAGCTCGGGGCTCGAGGTGTTCCAGCGCACGATCTGGTCGACGACGCCCAGCCCGACCGCCGCGCCGAAGGCGACGGGCATGGACTCCATGCGGGCGACCACCGCCGCGGCCAGCGCGGGGAGCATGACGGCGGGCCCGGCGATCGCGGACGGGGTGGCGCCCAGGAAGGGCGCACGCAGCACGAAGGTCAGGGCGGCCAGCGCACCGGCGAGGGCCCAGACCACCGTGGTCAGGTTGCGGACTGGCACGCCCAGCAGCCGGGCTCGGTCGGTGTTCTCGGACGCGGCGCGGATGGCGGTGCCGGCGAGCGAGCGCTTCAGGAACCAGGCGAGCGCGGCGACCACGACCGGCACGACCGCGGCCACGAGCAGGTGGTCGCCGGTGACGATGACGGGGCCGAGCTCGAACCGGGTCGAGGTGAGCGGCGTCTCGAAGGCGCCGAGCACGACCGTCTCGACGGAGAACAGGCGTTTGGGCACCTCGAGCTCGAGGCCGCCGAGCAGCTGCGCCAGGCCGATCGTCGCGACGGTGAGCACCAGCCGCGGCGCCTGGGCGAAGCGCCGGATGATCAGGACCTCGACCAGGGCGCCGAGCAGGAAGCCGGCGACGGTCGCGGTGACGATCGCGACGGGGTAGGGCCACTGCCAGGTCAGGAAGAGCTGCAGCGCGGACAGCCCCGCCGCGCCGCCGAGCGCGCCGGCCGCGAAGTTCACGACGCGGTTGGCACGCCACACGAGGATGACCCCGACGGCGGCCAGGCCGGTCGCCGAGCCGAGCACCGCCCCGATGACCACGATGCCGATCGGTGCGCCGTTCGGCAGGACGAGCGTGCCGACCCACCACGCGACGAGGCCGAGCGCCGCGACGAGCGCGACGCGCGCCACGACGGGCACGTCGGACCAGCGGGGCAGGCGCGCCGCGGTGCGGATCTCGGCGGCGTCCAGCATCAGCCGGCCGCCACGGGCGGGTTGTTCGGCCACTGGCCGATCGGGAACCGCTGGTCGCCGTTCGGGTTCACGTAGGTGCCGGGCTCACGGGTCTGGATCGAGGTCTCGCCGGGGTTCCAGAACACCTCGCGGGCGTCGTCCGAGGTCGAGTAGTCGCCCGGGGCGAACCCCCACGTCCCCGAGGGTCCGGTGCGCGTCGGGTACTTGAACATGCCGGCCTCGAACGACTCGGGCGTCAGGTTCGGTCCGGCGAGCTGGATGCCGATCGCCAGGAGCTCGAGCTGGTTGTAGATGAGCTCGACGCCGACCGAGGGCTCGTCGGAGCGCACCGACTTGTAGGCCTGGTAGCCGAGGCCCTGGCCCGACGGCTGCGGCGGACCCGAGAACGACACGCCGAACGCGTTGCCCCACTGGCCCTGCTCCATGATCGAGCCGATCAGGTCGTTGTCGATCAGCGCGACCCCGCTCATGAGCCACTCGGGGTGGTAGTCCTGCTCCTTCGCCTTCGCAGTCAGGAAGGTGAGGAACAGCGGATCGCAGCCGCACAGGACCGTGGTGATGCCGGCGTTCTTGAGCTTGGCGAGCTTGTCGCCTGCCTGGATCGACATCTGGTTCAGGTCCAGCCGGTACTGCTCGTTCAGGGCCGGCTCGGTGCCGCTCTCGCGCAGGATCTGCACGCCGGCGTTCACGCACTCCTGGTACCAGGAGTTCTCGGGAGCGATGATCCCGAGGCGGCGTGGCTGGCCGGCGAGTCCGGGACCCGCCAGGTCCGCGGTGCGTCCCGCCATCTTCACGTTGTAGTAGGAGCCGACGCTCTCGACGATCGTCGAGCAGTCCGTGAACTGGCTCCACACGAAGGGGCGGCGCTCGGCGAGCCACTCCCGCGACATGAACGGTGCGCCGATGTTGATGATGCCGCGGCGGGCGAGCGCGTCCGCGTAGACCGAGGACACCGCGGACACGTCAGCGAAGGCGCCGATCTCCTGGGCGACCTTCAGGGCATCGGCCTCGGCGGCCTCCTGGCCACCGCCGGTCAGCTCCTTGAGCACGTCGCCCTTGCCGTCGTAGGTGACCATCTCGAGCTTGCGGCCGTACATCTGGAAGCTGTTGTTGAAGTACTCGACGAGGCCGTTGATCGTGCGGGCGATCAGCTCCGGGCTCTCGTTCGGGATCTTGGCGTTCGCGACCTTGGACAGGGCGTCGAGCAGGCCGTTGGCGAAGCCCTGCATGCGGACCGAGACCTTGATGCTCGTGTCGGTGACGCCCGGGCTGGTGGCGCCGCCGTTGCCGCCGGAGAACGCGATGCACGGGGGCGAGTACGGATCGCTCGGCACCTGCAGCGGCCGGTCCGCGCACAGGTCGACGGTCGCCGGACCTGCTGCGCCCTGCTCGCCGGTGCCACCGCCGCGGCGGGTGCTCGATCCGTCGGTCGAGCTGCCGGCCCGACCCGCCGTGCCCGCGGTGCCCGCGGCACCGGCGGCGTCGGCTGTCGCTCCGG
>JAFAFZ010000538.1 GCA_023423215.1 Actinomycetes bacterium | reverse complement strand
CCCCCGTTCCGCGGAGCTGCACCGCCGGGCGAGCGCGACGCTCGTCGCCGGCGTGCCGATGAACTGGATGACGCGCTGGCCCGGCGCCTTCCCGGTGTTCGCCGAGCGTGCCGGGGGAGCCGAGGTCGTCGACGTCGACGGCCACCGCTACGTCGACCTGTGCCTCGGCGACACCGGCGCCATGGCGGGTCACTCGCCGCCCGCCACCGTCGACGCCGTCACCCAGCGCGTCGCGCAGGGCATCACGATGATGCTGCCGACCGAGGACGCGATCTGGGCCGGCGAGGAGCTGACCCGGCGCTTCGGGCTGCCGCACTGGCAGATCGCGATGACGGCGACCGACGCGAACCGCTTCGTCATCCGAATGGCGCGCCAGGCCACCGGACGTCAGCGCATCCTGGTCATGAACTGGTGCTACCACGGCACCGTCGACGAGGCGCTGTGGGTGCTGGACGAGTCGGGTTCGGTCGTGCCCCGCCCCGGCAACGTCGGGCCGCTCGACGCCACCGGCGACGCGGTCGCAGTCGTCGAGTTCAACGACCTGGAGGTGCTCGAACGGGAGCTGGCACGCGGTGACGTCGCGATGGTGCTGGCCGAACCGGCGTTGACGAACATCGGCATCGTGCTCCCCGACGACGGCTACCACGCCGAGCTGCGCCGGCTCACCCGCGAGCACGGCACGCTCCTGTGCATCGACGAGACGCACACGATCTGCGTCGGGCCGGGTGGCGCGACCGCCGCGTGGGGTCTCGAACCCGACCTGCTCACCATCGGCAAGCCGATCGCGGGCGGTGTGCCGATCGCCGCGTACGGGCTGAGCGACGACCTGGCCGAGCGCCTCGCCGAGCCGGTCTTCGGCGAGCACTCCGTCGTGTCCGGGGTCGGCGGCACGCTGTCCGGCAACGCGCTCGCGCTCGCCGCGCTGCGTGCGACCCTCTCGACCACGCTCACCGCGGACGACTACGCCCGCATGGTCCCGCTGGCCGGCCGCTGGACCGAGGGCGTCGCGTCGGTCATCGCCTCGGCCGGTCTGCCGTGGCACGTGCAGCAGCTCGGCTGCCGTGCCGAGTACTGGTTCTGCCCGCCGCCCCGCAACGGGGGACAGGCGGCTGCTGCGCTCGATGCCGAGCTCGAGGCGTACTTCCACCTGTTCGCGCTGAACCGGGGTGTGCTGCTGACGCCGTTCCACAACATGGCGCTGATGTCGCCGGCCACCGGTGAGTCCGACGTCGACCGCCACACCGAGGTCTTCGCCGCGACCGTCGACTCGCTCCTGGAGGCGTCGTGAACGGCCTCGACGCGCTGGCCGAGGTGTGCCCGGCCGCGCTGGGCACCAGCTCCGCCGTCGTGGTGACCCAGGAGATGGTCGACACCCATGCGCGCACGACGGGCGACGCGCAGTGGATCCACAACGACCCGGAGCGGGCCCGTGCCGAGTCGCCCTTCGGCGGGCCGGTCGTGCAGGGCTTCCTCCTGCTGTCCCTGCTCACCCGGCTGTCGTCCGAGCTGACCTTCCCCGAGTTCGGCCCGGTCCAGCTGCTCGTGAACTACGGCTTCGATCGGGTCCGCTTCGTCGAACCGGTGCCCGTGGGTGCGGCGGTCGCGCTCTCCGGCACGCTCGTCGACGTCCAGCGGCGCAGCGAGGATCGGGCGGTGCTGGCCGTCGAGGTCGAGCTGTCGGCCGCGGCGCCGCTCACCCCGACCGTCGTGCCGGGACGCCCGGCACTGGTCGCCACCTGGCTGTTCCTCGCTGTCGCCCGCTGAAGCGGGTGCGGTCGCCCGCCGGCGCAGTCGCGGGTCGCCGCCGGAGCGGGAGGACGCCGAGCCGTGGCAACGGAGCACGCCGGTGGTAGGGTGATCGGCCGATGGCCGCGATCCGCACCCTCCTCCTCCTGACCTAGGCGAGCCTGCACCCGCAGCTCGCCGAACCTCCTGCGCCCACGCAGGAGGTTCTTTGGTTTTCAGGAGCTGGTGACGGCTCGACCGTCGACCACAGCGAACCCACGACCAACGACACCGATCCCGCAACGCAGAGAGACAGGACACCGCCATGTCGGAACCCGTACCCACGAAGAAGATGCCCTTCGACAAGTACCGGCCGTTCCTTCCCCTCGAGGGCCCCGGCGGTGGTCTGGCGTCGCGCAGCTGGCCGGACCAGCGCATCGAGGTCGCGCCGCTGTGGTGCTCGGTGGACCTGCGCGACGGCAACCAGGCGCTGATCGACCCGATGGACCCCGTGCGCAAGCTGCGGATGTTCGAGACCCTGGTGAAGATGGGCTTCAAGGAGATCGAGGTCGGCTTCCCCTCGGCCTCGCAGCCCGACTTCGACTTCGTGCGCCAGCTCGTCGAGCAGGACCTGATCCCCGACGACGTCACCATCCAGGTGCTGACCCAGTGCCGACCCGAGCTGATCGAGCGCACGTACGAGTCGATCGCCGGTGCGCAGCAGGCGATCGTGCACTTCTACAACTCGACCTCGGTTCTGCAGCGCCGCGTCGTGTTCGGCCTGGAGCGCGAGGGCATCACCGACATCGCCGTCCAGGCCGCACGCCTGGCCCGCAAGCTCGAGGCGACCATCCCCGGGACGGCCGTCCGCTACGAGTACTCGCCCGAGTCCTTCACCGGCACCGAACCCGACTACGCGATCGAGATCTGCGCGGCGGTGATGGACGCGCTGGAGCTGGCGCCCGAGGAGCAGGTCATCCTCAACCTGCCGGCGACGGTCGAGATGTACACGCCGAACCTGTACGCCGACGTCATCGAGTACGTGCACCGCAACCTGCCGAACCGCTCGCAGGTCGTGCTGTCGCTGCACCCCCACAACGACCGCGGCACCGCCGTCGCCGCCGCCGAGCTGGGCGTCATGGCCGGAGCGGACCGCGTCGAGGGCACCCTGTTCGGCAACGGCGAGCGCACGGGCAACGTCGACGTCGTGACGCTGGCGATGAACCTGTTCACCCAGGGCGTCGACCCGATGCTCGACATGGGCGACATCGACGCGTTGCGTCGCACCGCCGAGTACTGCAACCGCCTGCCGGTGCACGAGCGCCACCCCTACGTCGGCGACCTCGTCTACACGGCGTTCTCGGGCTCGCACCAGGACGCCATCAAGAAGGGCCTGACGGCGCTCGAGGCGGACGCGCTGGCGGCGACCGGCGATCCGTCGGACTACGAGGTCTGGGAGGTGCCGTACCTGCCGATCGACCCCGCGCACGTCGGCCGCACCTACGAGGCAGTCATCCGGGTCAACAGCCAGTCCGGCAAGGGCGGCGTCGCGTACGTCATGAAGGCCGAGCACGGGCTCGACCTGCCGCGTCGGCTCCAGATCGAGTTCTCGCGCACCATCCAGCACATCACCGAGGACTCGGGCACCGAGATCAGCCCGGACGTGATGTGGGCCGAGTTCTCGGGCGAGTACCTCTCGGATCGGGCCGACGGCGTGCAGCTGCGCTCGGCCGAGGTGACGACCCGTGACGACGGCGCCAGCGTCGTCGCCCAGCTCGTCGTCGCGGGCGAGGCCCGCACGGTGTCCGGGTCGGGCGGTGGCCCGCTCTCGGCGTTCGTCCAGGCGCTGTCCTCGGACGAGGTCATCGGCGCCGGTGGGCTGCGCCTCGACGTGCTCGACTACGCCGAGCACGCCATCGCCGTCGACGGGGTCTCGGCAGGTGCCGATGCGACCGCCGCCGCCTACGTCGAGGTGAAGACCGGTGACGGCAACGTGCACTGGGGCGTGGGCCTGCACGAGAGCATCCTCACCGCCTCGCTGCGGGCGGTCGTCTCGGCGCTCAACCGCCACCGCGAGCGCGGCTGAACCCGTACCGGCCACGAGAGGACGGTGCGGCGCCCGAGCGGCGTCGCAC
>JAFAFZ010000634.1 GCA_023423215.1 Actinomycetes bacterium | reverse complement strand
GTCGTGGACATTCTGACCGGCTGGGTCGGCGCACCCCGACCCAGCCGGTTCCAGCCGGCTCCCTACTCGGGGGCCAGGTCGTAGCGGTCGATGTACGCCGCGAAGTCGCGACGGACCGCCTGCGGATCGATGCCGTACTCCTCGGGCGTGTACAGGTGCACCCCGTGCTTGCCCTGCGGGTTGTCGTCGATGAACGCCCGCATGCGCGCCGCCGCCTCGTCGGTCATGGGCAGGCCCAGTGCGTCGTAGATGTCGCTGACGACGGCGAACTGGTCCTGCACGAAGTCCGGGAAGTACATGTCGTAGAACGTCGCGTCCGGGAACTCGCCGCTGTCGCGCACCGCCATCGTGTGGGTGATCGCCTTGAGCAGACGGCCGTTCCAGTCGGCCGAGACCTCGGCGCGGTCGACCTGGTCGCTGCCCATGTTGCGCACGTGGCAGGTGAGGCTGGCGTAGGACGCCACCGACTTCACCGGGTCGCGGTGGGTGAAGACGATGCGGGCGTCGGGGTAGGTGCGCAGCAGGTGCTCGAGGCCCCACATGTGGGCCCCGGTCTTCAGCACCCAGCGGTCGCGTGGGTGGTGCCACTGCAGGTGCTGCAGCTGCTGCAGGTGGAAGTCGTACACGTGGGCCCAGTCGGCCTCGTCGTCCACCCAGTCCTCGTAGCTCGGCACGCGGAACTGGTTGTGGAACAGCGGCGTGCACATGGTCTCGCCCATCATCGTCACGCACTCCTGCGTGAGCTCGGCGCCCATCGGGTGCATCGCCCGGAACTGACGGTCCGCCTCGGTCTCGTTCTCCGGGTTCGGCAGGATCGACGCGCACAGCTCGATGCGCGGATCGGAGTCGAACGTCGCCGCCTCGGGCGGGGGAGAGGGGAACATCGTCTCCCACGTCATGGGCGATCGGGTGTCCGGGTCGTGGGCGAGGATGTCGTGCAGGATCGTCGAGCCGGTCCGCGGGAACCCGATGATGAACACCGGTGCGACGATGCGCTCGTCCGCGATGGACGGGTTCAGCTTGCGGTCGTTCACATAGCCCAACCGGTTGACCGTGTGGAGCAGCGTGCGCTCGGCGGCGATGAGCCGACCGATGTCGTTGAGCTGCCCCTCCTGCTCGAGCGAGTCCAGGAACAGCGTCATGGGCTCGACGAACGGACCGTCCCCCAGGTCGGTCAGCCCGCCGGTGCGGCGGGACGCCTCGGCGAGCAGGACGTCGGCGTCGAAGCGCGCCATCGGGTCATAGGCGGTCGTGGTCATGTGTGGTCCCCCCTGTGGCGCGCAGCCGCGCCGATTGGTCACGCACACCGTCGACCAGGCGGTCGACGGTGTAGTCGAAGAGATCCGGCAGGTCCTGCTCCGAGTAGAACGGGATCACCGAGAGCAGCTCCCCCCGAGCTTCCTCCGACAGCTGGGCGATCGATCCGAGGATCGCCGTGGTCTCGTCGTCGGCCGACTGCAGGTGCGCAGGTCGACCGAGCTCGAGCACGATGGCGCCGAGCACCGTCTGCGGGATCCACCGCAGCGCCTCGGCCAGCTCGCGGCCCTCGAGCCCGGCGCCGCGCAGGATGCGTGCCAGCACCGCGACCTTCTCGAGCAGGGCCGGCTGGAAGCTGCCGTTGCGGGTCATCTCGTCGATGAGCGGTGAGTACCGCCGGGCGTGGTCGCGCAGCGAGCGGCACCAGTCGCCGAGCTGGAGCTCCCACGGTGCGTCCGCGGCCAGGTCGAAGGTCCACGCCCGCAGCGAGCGGTCGACCGCACCGTCGATCAGGTCGTCCCGGTTGCGCACGTGGGTGTACAGCGACATCGGTCGGGTGCCGAGCGCCTCGGCCACCCGTTGCATCGTGATCGGCGTCGCCGGGTCGGCCTCGATCAGGTCGAGGGTCGCCGCCAGGATGTCGTCCCGGGTGAGGGTGCCGCGCGTGACCCGCCGGCGCGGCGTCGTGGTGCGGTCGTCCGGGGCCATGTCGGCACCATAACGTATGGCCTACGGTACGCGCTACGGATCGCGGGGATCCCGTGCCGATTCAGGGGAAGCGGGCCCAGAAGAGGATGCGCTGGAAGGCGTAGAAGTAGGGCGATCGGTGGCCCAGGTGCTCGCCCAGGCGCTGCCGGTACCGCTCCACGAACTGCTCGTAGAGCTCGGCGTCGAGCACTCGCCGCACCCGCACCAGCGCCGTGCCCGAGGTCCACTCGACGACGTCGGTCCAGCTCTCCATCTCCATCCCGTAGACCTGCAGCCGCACGACCTGCTCGGTCGCGCCGAGGTCCCAGAGGATCTCGGCGTAGCGGTCCGGCGACTGCACCGACCGCAGCGGGTCCTTCGGCGGGGCGTGGTCGAGCGCCGACAGGAACGGCTCCTCGGCCAGGACCTCGGAGATCGTCGTGTGGGACGGGTGGTCGGGGTTGGCGGGCACCTGCACCGCGAGCTGACCGCCCGGGCGCAGCTCGGCACGCCACGCGGCCAGGACCGCCGCGTGGTCCGGCACCCAGTGCAGGGCGGCGTTGGCCAGGATCAGGTCCCACCCGGGCGCCCCGAACACCCGCTGGTCGCCGACCTCGGCGACGGGCAGCTCCCGGTCGAGGCCGGCGATCGCGGCGAGGTCGCCCTGCTCGAACCGCACGCCGGGCTCGTCGAGCTGCACCGCCTCGGCCAGCATCGCAGGCGACGCGTCGACACCGAGGGTCGACCCGGACCCGAGCCGCCGGTGCGCCTCGACCGTCAGCTCGCCGGGGCCGCAACCCAGGTCGAGCACCCGGGGTCGACCCGAGAGCGGATCGCCGTCGAAGGGCTGCACCAGGTCCAGCAGGTCGTGGAACGGCTTCGCGCGGTCCTCCTGGAAGCGGTGGTAGCGGTCCGGTTCCCACGAGTCGCTCATGACCGGAGGCTAGGGAGTCGCCGCCCCGCCGGGAAGGGTCGACCTACGAGCCGGTGGGTCGAAGGGGATCGCCGGCGGTCGGGTCGGCCTGACGGCGGGGCCGGGACGGGTGGCACACTCTCGGGCGTGAGCACGCACGACGCCATCGTGGGGGACCGGCTCGAGGTCGACCTCCTGGACCCGGAGCTCTACCGCCGCGACCCGCACCCCGCCTTCACCTGGATGCGCGCGAACGAGCCGCTGTACCGGGACGAGCGCAACGCGCTGTGGGCGGTCAGCCGCCACGCGGACCTGGCCGAGGTCGAGCGCCGCAGCGACGTCTTCCTCTCGGGTCGCGGCTACCGGTCCTGGTGGGCGCCCGAGGAGATCAACATCATCTCGATGGACGACCCGGCGCACCAGCAGCAGCGTCGCCTGGTCGCCAACCGCTTTACGCCCCGCGCCACCCGCACGCACGAGACCTGGTTGCGGCAGGTCATCGACGAGCTGCTCGACGACATCGCCGAGCGACGACGGGTCGAGATCGTCCAGGCGCTCGCCGCGCCGCTGCCCAGCCGGCTCATCTCGAAGCTGCTCGGCTTCCCCGAGGACCGCTGGCGTGACGTCGCGCAGTGGTCCGAGGCGATCATGCGCTTCGACGCCGCGTCCTACGACACCGACGCCCTCATCGGACTGGGTCGCGCCATCGAGCAGTTCGTGGCGCTGCTGGGCGAGCTCGTCCCCGAGCGTCGTGGCTGTCCTGCGGACGACCTGGTGTCGGTCTGGGTGAACGCGGACGTCCACGGTCGTCCGGGCTACTCGGACCGCCGGCTGCTCCATGAGACCGGGCTGTTCATCGCCGGGGGCGCCGAGACCACCCGCACGGTGATCGCGCACGGTCTGCGCGTCCTGGCCGACCACCCCGACCAGTGGGACCTGCTCGCCGCGTCACCCGAGCTGGTGCCCGGAGCGGTCGAGGAGCTCATCCGGTGGGTCACGCCGCTCAACAACTTCTTCCGCACCGTCGCCGAGGACACGACGATCGGCGGCCGGCCGGTGGCCGAGGGCGACCGGATCATCCTGCTGTACCCCTCGGCGAACCGCGACGAGGACGTGTTCGTCGACCCGTTCCGCTTCGACGTGACCCGCTCGCCGAACCCCCACCTGGCCTTCGGACACGGCACCCACTTCTGCCTGGGCGCCAACCTCGCCCGGTTCGAGCTCCAGCTGCTCTTCGCCGAGCTGACCCGGCGGTTCCGGGCGCCCGTGCCGCGGTCGGAACCGGACGTCGAGCCGAACATCTTCGCCCGCGCGGTGCGGTCCTTCGACGTCGAACTGCAACCCCGGGACTGACCTGCGGGCAGCCGCCGCTGGCGTCCGGAACGGGCCTCGCGTTGCCACGGCGAGGTCCGCGGCGTGCGGCAGAATGAGGGCGGAATGACTGCCACTGCTCAACGCGTCGCGCCCAGGAAGCTGGGGTACCAGCCCTCGCTCGACGGCCTCCGAGCGGTGTCCGTGCTGGCGGTCATCCTCTACCACGCTGACGTGAAGTGGCTCCCCGGCGGGTTCCTCGGGGTCGAGGTCTTCTTCGTGGTGAGCGGCTTCCTCATCACGTCGCTGCTGCTCGAGGAGCGCCTGCACAAGGGCCAGATCGACCTGAAGCAGTTCTGGATCCGACGTGGTCGCCGACTGCTTCCCGCGCTGTACCTGCTGCTCGCCGTCGTCTCGGCGGCGTCGCTGCTCGTCTACACCGACGCGGCCGGTCGCATGGGCGGCGACGTGCTCGCGGCGCTGGCCTACGTCAGCAACTGGTGGAACATCTACCTGAACGAGTCGTACTTCGTGCAGGCCGGTCGACCGCCGCTGCTGCAGCACCTGTGGTCGCTCGCGGTCGAGGAGCAGTTCTACCTGCTGTTCCCGCCGCTGTTCGCCTGGGCGCTCTACAAGTTCGGCAAGGGCAAGGCCCGGATCGGGCTGGTGCTCCTGGCGCTGGCCTCGGCGATCGAGATGGCGATCCTGTTCGAGCCCTACACCGACCCGTCCCGCGTCTACTACGGCACTGACACCCGCATCGCCGGCCTGCTCGTCGGTGCCGTCCTGGCCCTGAGCTGGACGCCGTGGCGCTCGACGCAGCAGGCCGCCCGCCGTGCCGGCCCAGCCCTCGACACCGCCGGTGTCATCGGGCTGGTGGTCATCGGGTGGTACCTCACCCGGGTGAACGAGTTCGACCCGTTCATCTACCGGGGCGGGTTCCTGCTGCTCGACATCGTCTGCATCGTCGTCATCGCCGTGCTCGTGCATCCGGCGGCCCGGCTCTCGAAGGTGCTCGCCTGGGGGCCGCTGGTGTGGATCGGGCTGCGGTCCTACGCCATCTACCTGTGGCACTGGCCGATCTTCATGGTCACCCGGCCCGAGCTCGACGTGCCGTTCTCCGGCTTCCCCGTCTTCGTGCTGCGCATGGTCCTCACCTTCGCCGCGGCCGAGCTGTCCTTCCGCTACGTCGAGCAGCCGCTGCGCAAGGGCGTGCTCGGCAACTGGTGGCGCGACCTGCGCACCAGCGTCGGTCCGCGCCGTGCGGCGCTGGCGCGGCGGGGCATGGCCGTCGGCGGGGTCTTCGCCGTCCTGTTGGTGATGCTGACGGTCGGCCTGCGGTCCGCGTCGACGAGCGACGAGCGGGAGAGCCTGGAGCTCGCGGCGATGACGGCGCCCGGCCTCGAGGGCGAGGAGCAGTCCGGCGCCGCCGCGGACATCGACACCGTCGACACGACCCAGGCGCCGGACACCGACGG
>JAFAFZ010000562.1 GCA_023423215.1 Actinomycetes bacterium | reverse complement strand
GTGCTCAGGCTGGCGATCTCGGCCTGGGCCATGCCCAGCACCAGGCCACCCGCGCACGCGGCGAGCACCGAGGACAGCCGACCGATCAGCGCCGCCGCCAGGCCCGGCACGATGAGCAGGCCGAAGGCGACGGGGCTGAGGCTGACCGCCGGAGCGACGAGCATCGTCAGCCCGGCGCTGAGCACGGCGCCCAGTGTCCACCCGATGACCGCGAGGCCGCCGGGCGACCACCGGGACAGCGCGACGTGGAACTGGCTGTCCGAGGCGCCACGCAGCGCCAGGCCCGTGCGGCTCCAGCGGAACCACGCGGCCAGGGCGAGCGCGACGACGACGGTGATCGCCGCGGCCCAGAGCCGGTCGATCGGGATCGCCGCTCCCGCGACGCGGGTGACGCCGGTGGGCAGGAAGCGGTCGACCGGCACGGCTGCGGTGCCGAACTGCAGGACGATCAGCGACTGGATGACGAAGAGCAGGCCGGTCGAGGCCACCAGGTTCGCCACGGTCGACGCGTGCCGCAGCGGCCGGAACACCAGCAGGTACGACACGGCCCCGAGCAGCCCCGCCATCGCCAGGGCGATGACCATCGCGGTGGCGGTCGTCGCCGGCGCGCCCAGCGACGGGGTCGGCAGGCCCGGGATCGGCAGGACCAGGTCGCCGTCGCGTCGCAGCACCGCGAAGGTGAACGCGCCCCACATCCCGAACCCGACCTGGGCCAGGTTGACGACGCCGGTCGCCTTGAACGTCGTGACGACGCCGATGCCGACGCCGGCGTAGAGCACACCGGCTGCGAGGCCGAGCCCGAGCTGGAGGACGAGTGCGGACACGGCGTCAGCTGGCCGGCGCCATGAAGCCGTCGCTGACCGGGGTGGACACGCCCTCGGCGTCGGTGGCCAGCATCAGCCAGCCCTTCGCGCAGCCCGAGAACCCGGGGTACGGCCTCGGGTCGCACGTGATGGGCTGGCCGAGCGGGTTCGGGGCGTCCTTCAGCGTGCGCAGGCCCGCCAGCACCGACTCCGCGGTCAGCTCGCCCTGGATGGTCGAGAGCGCCCACACCGCCTGCTGGACCGCGGCGTAGCCGGCGAAGGCCTGGCCCTCGGCCTCGTCGCCCAGGTCGGCCTCGTCCATCGCGGCCAGGTACTCGTCGATGACGACCTGCGCGTCCTCGGGCGCGGCGTCGACCGAACGGGGGCTCCAGACCGAGCTGAGCGCGTAGACCTCGCCGTTCGGGGTGGCGGCGATCGCGTCGGGGGTGCCGGCGCAGGTGCCCAGGATCAGGTCGCCCTGGAACCCGGCGCTCTGCGCGGCGCGCAGCATGCCCTCGCACCAGTCCTCGGTCGCGATCGTGGCGATCGCGTCCGAGCCGTTCGTCGTGATCGTCGCGAGCGCCGCGTCGAAGTCCGGCGCGGCGGGATCGAACGTGACGACCTGGAAGGTGATCCCCTGCAGGTCGGCCTGCTCCTTGCCGATGTCGGACACGATCGGCACCTGGGGCACGTCCGGCACGAGCAGCGTCAGGTTGGTGGCGCCGATCTCCTTGGCCAGGTCGACCTCGACGGCGGGGTACGTCGTCGCCGGCGGTGCGAAGAAGAAGGCGTCGGGGTTGAGCGACTGCCCGGTGCCGAGCGTCGAGGCCCCGAGGGTCGCGATGCCGGCGTCGGTCAGGATCGGGATCTTGGCGTCCGAACCCAGGTCGCCGCCCTCGATCACCGCGACGACCCCTTCGGCCACCAGGTCGTTCGCGCACTTGGCGGACGACTCCGGCGTGCCGTCGGTCGAGCAGGTCACCAGCTCGACGGGTCGGCCGTTCAGGCCACCGCCGTGGGCGTTGATGCGGTCGGCCGCGACCTGAGCGCCCTCGGTCAGCACGGGGATGGCGGTGGCGCCGGTGTCGGTGTTCACCCACCCGAGCCGGATCGGCTCACCCGTCGCCTCGGTGCCGGCCTCGGTGGTCGGCACCTCGGCCGTGCTCGCCGAGCCGTCCCCCTCGGACGTGCCCTCGGACCCGCCGTCGCTCGTCGTGCACCCGGCAGCGAGCAGCGCGGCGAACAGCACCGCGACGCCGGCCAGCCGGGCCCGCCCCCGAGGGGCGCCTCCCGGATCGGGTGACGGGACGCCGAGCGCGCGTCGGGTGTGCATGGTGTGCCTCCCCCTGGTGGTCCCCCGTCCCACAAATGTGAATGACACACACTTTGTGGAACCCACGTTGGTCTATTGCAACAATGGGCGTTTGGCAAGGGTCTGGCGGAGCACGACCAGGGAGGGCCGGGATCGTGTCGCAACCTCGGGTGGCGCCCTCGCGGCGAGAGGACAAGAAGGCACGCACACGTCGTGCGCTGATCGCCGTGTCGCACCGGCTGTTCACGCGACAGGGCTACGCGGAGACGACGCTCGAGCAGATCTGCGCCGAGGTGGGCGTGCACCCGCAGACCCTGCTGCGCTACTTCGACTCGAAGGCGGACCTGGCCCTGGCGCCGATGCGCGACGTCGTCCGGTCGCTGACCGATCAGCTCGAGGACCCGGACCGGGACCAGGACGCGGTCGAGATCTGGCGGCAGCACGTCCGCACCGAGGCCGCGCGCCACAACCGCGCGGTGGCGCGCTACCTGGCCTGGCTCGACGCGGACCCGGTGCTGCGGGCGATGCTCGAATCGCTCAAGACCCTGCACGAGGACGCGATGGCCGAGGCGATCGCGCACGACGTCGGCGCGCCGGGCGACGACCTCCGCTCGATGCTGCTCGCGTCGACCCTGGTGCGCGGCAACGCCGCGGTCACGCGTCGTTGGATGGCCGAGGGCGCGGACCCCGAGACGCTCGCGTCACGACAGCTGGCAGTGATCGACCTGGTGATGTCCGAGCTGCCGCTCTGGGCGCTGCCGGGCGGCCGGAGCTGAGCCCGAGCCGACCCGGTCGCACGCAGAGGGTCAGGCGGTGCGGGGCGCCTGCTGCTGCGCCGCACGAGCCAACGCACGCTGACGACGGATCCGCCGACGCTCACGCTCGCTCAACCCACCCCAGATCCCGAACTTCTCACCGTTCACCAACGCG
>JAFAFZ010000554.1 GCA_023423215.1 Actinomycetes bacterium | reverse complement strand
GCGTCGTCCCAGGTGACCTGCACGACCGGGTGGTCGCCGCGACCCGACAGGTCGGACTGCGGTCCTTCGGGGTGGCGCCAGTCGGCGCCCTCGACGAGGCGCCACCACGGCGTCGCCGCGACGGCACGGGTCGGCGGGAAGTCGTCGGGGAGCAGTCCACCGAAGACGAACGTCGAGCCGAGCTGCTCGGACAGCGTCAGGTAGCCGGTCGCCTCCGCGAAGGCCGCGAACTCGTCGTTGGTCACGGTGTGCGCGGCGATGCGGAAGGGGCGCAGCGTCACGTCGCGGACCGGGCCCTCGCCGTCGGCGGGGTACTTCTGCTCCTCGGAGCCCATGGCGAACGTGCCGCCCGGCAGCGCCATCCAGTCGCCACGTTCTGGCGCCGAGCCGCCCGACGCCGTCGACGTGGCCCCAGCGGGGATGGAGCCACCACGGTCGGACGGCGGGCTGCAGCACGCGGACATCGGCGCCGAGCCTACGACCCCGCACCGCCCGCGCCCGCCGGCCGAGGTTCGTGCGTACTTCGGGCGTTCTGCGACCGATTCGGTCGTGAAACGCCCAGCGTTGGAACTGGTTGCCGTCGTGTGCGATCGATCCTCGTGACAACTCGGGTGCTGTGAACCCTCGACGAACCCACGAACGCTCGCCGCAGTCCGTGCGCCGCGGTCTTGTACCCTCCGACTCGTGCCCAGCGCCCCCGACTCCACCGCAGTCACCCCCGCCGACGCGGGGGACCTGCTGCCCGCCGACGGCGCCGAGCTCGACGCCTACGGCCCCCGTCCCACGTGGCGTGGCTGGCTGCACGTCGCCGCCTTCCTGATCGTCATGCCAGCGGGTCTCTACCTGCTCACCGCCTCGCAGTCGGCCGCCTCCCGCGTCGCCGTGGCGATCTACTGGGCGAGTCTCGCCGGGCTGTTCGCCACCAGCGGCAGCTACCACCGCCTCGCCCGGTCGCCCAAGTCGGTCATGTGGTTCCGCCGTGCCGACCACTCGATGATCTACGTGCTGATCGCCGGGACCTACACGCCGATCTGCCTGATCGTGCTGCCCCGCGTCTGGGGCATCCCGATGCTGGTCGTCATCTGGGTCGCCGCGCTCGCCGGGATCATCATGAAGGTGGTCTCGATCGGCTCACGCGAGAAGTCGAGCGGCTCGTGGCTCTACATCGTCATGGGCTGGGCGGCGATCGTGACGATGCCCGTGCTCGTCACCCACCTGAACGGCATCCAGCTGGCCCTGCTGGGGATCGGCGGCGTGCTGTACACCGTCGGCGCGGTCGTGCTGGCCCGGCGCCGGCCCGACCCCGTGCCGCGCCACTTCGGCTACCACGAGGTCTGGCACGCGATGACCGTGGGCGCCGCCGGTTCCCACTTCGCGCTGATCTCCACGATGGTGTTCTGAGCGCAGAGCCCGCAGGGCCCCGCGCGACTCAGGTGGGGGTGTTCGGCCCGCCCTCGGGCAGGTACTCCGCCATCTGCTCGCCCAGCGCACCGCCGCTCGGCACGATGTACCAGGTCCGGATCTGCACCGACCGGTCGTCGCCGAAGCGGTAGTTCTCGATGCTCGCCGAGCGCACCTCGGTGCCCTGGTCGTCGAACACGTTCCACATGACCCACGCGATCTCGTTGGCGCAGACGAAGAACGTCTCCTTCGGCACGTCGAAGCGCACGACGGGCTGCCACAGGTCGAACGGCTCGAGCGCGCACTGCACCAGCCCCCGCTTCACCGGCGTGCCGACCGGGTCGAGCATCTCGAACGCGTCGTCGTCGCGCAGGAAGCGACGCCAGTTCGCGGCGAACCGCTCCTTGTCCCCGGTGTTCCAGGAATCGACGTAGTCCTCCCGGAACTGGACGAGCTGATCGAAGGTCGGCGTCGGCATGTCAGGGTCCCCCCGGGCGCTGGTCGAGTCGACATGTTGGCCCATGCGCGGCCCATGATGTGCGGGTGGATGCCGAGACGACCCCGCACGACCTGCGCAGCGCGCTGCGAGCCCGACGGTCGCTGATCATCGCTGCGGTCGCCACGGTGGTGCTCGACGTCGCCGTGAAGGTCGCGACGGTGAACTGGCTCGTCGACGACACGGTCGAGATCGGCCCGCTCACGCTGAAGCTGGTGCACAACTTCGGCGTGGCGTTCGGTCTGGGCGGCTCGGTGCCGACGTGGGCGTTGCTGCTGCTGACCGGTGCCGTGACCGTCGTGCTGGCGGTGCTGGCGTGGCGTGGCGTGCTCATCCCGCAGTTCGCCGCCGGCATGATCGTCGCCGGCGCGGCCTGCAACGCGATCGACCGTGCGATCGGCGGCTCCGTGATCGACACGTTCGCGCTCAGCTTCTTCCCGCCGGTGTTCAACGTGGCCGATGCCGCGCTCGACATCGGCCTGGTGATCGTGTTCGTGGCGATGCTGCTGCCGCAGAAGGACCCCGCCGATCCGGCCGGCCCGTCGCCCACGGACCCGTCGAGCACCCCGCACTCGCACGACGAGCGCGGGGAGGGCGACGCCGACGGGTCCGCCGACTCAGAGCTCGACGACCCGGTCCGTCGGGGTCGGTGACAGCGGCGAGCCCGCCTCCAGGAAGTCGACCAGCGCCGAGAGGTCATCGCCGCCACCACGGCGGTTCGTGCCCTCGGCGAACGCATCGAACTGGTCGCCGCCATCCGCGAGGAAGCCGTTGGTGACGATGCGGACCACCTGGTCGGGGGCGATCGTGACGCCGTCGAGCGTGATGGACGCCGGGTCGATGCGGTCGCCGAACGGCGCCGAGGCGTCGTAGCTGAACGAGAAGCCCTCGGAGACGCCCAGGATCAGCACGGGCCGGGTGCGGTCCTCGATCGCCTGCGCCTCGAGCACCCGCTCGATCTGCTCGCCGGTCAGGTCCATCGTGACGAGCAGGTTGCCGAACGGCTGCACGGCGAAGGCCTCGCCGTAGGTGACCTCGCCGGCTGCCTCGCCGCCGCTGACCTGCCCGGCCGTCAGGTTCGCTCGCACACCGCCCGGGTTCATGAACGCGACCTGCGCCCCGCCGTCGGCCGGGTCCGCGGTCGCGGCGAGCTGCGCGTCCGCGATCAGGTTCGTGAGCGAGGCCTCGGCGTCGCGGTTCGGCGCAGCGACGATGTCGGTGGTCACCGAGCCGACGACCCGGTTCGCCAGCGGTGCGGACAGGTCCTTCCACTTGGCGATCAGCGCCGTCTGGGTGGCGTCGGGGTTCGTGCGGGTCACCAGGTGGTTGGTCGAGGTGAACGACTCGCGGTCCACGTCGTGGGTGACGGGGTCGATGGTGAAGTTGGTCTCGGTCACGACCCGGCCGTAGGACGAGGCCGAGGTCACGGGGCGGAGCGCCCCGTCCGGGTCGGGCAGCGAGCACACGTAGGGCTGGTGGGTGTGGCCCGTGACGACGGCGTCGATCGACGGCGCCAGCCCGGCGGCGATGTCGACGACGGGGCCCGAGATGCCCTCGCAGCCCTGGTACGTGCCGGCCTGCACGCCGCCCTCGTGGAGCAGCACGACGATCGCCTCGACCCCCTCGCCCTGCAGGTAGGCGGCCGCCGCGTTCGCGGTCTCGACCTCGTCGCGGAACTGCAGGCCGCGGG
>JAFAFZ010000500.1 GCA_023423215.1 Actinomycetes bacterium | reverse complement strand
CCCACCCGCCGTCGTCGTGGGCGGCTCGGCCGTAGCGCAGGGGCGACGCGCCGTGGGCGCCCGCGGCGTCGACGAGCGTGACCTGCACTGCGGCGCCGGGGCCCTGGCGTGACGCGGCGAGCGCCAGGGCGACCTCGAGGCTGGTGAGCAGGTGCCGCCCGTCGCCGCCGGAGCGGTCGACGAGGTGCTCGACGGCGTCGTCGTCCGCGGTCGCGCCCTCGGCGTCCAGGCCGCGCCGTGCGCGCGCGCTCCGCGCGCCCGCGTCCCGCCCGTGCAACCGGCACCGCGTCGAGCGGCTGAGCAGCGGCGGGTTGACCTCGAAGTACGGGTTCTCGGTCGTCGCCCCGATCAGGACGAGCAGCCCCGTCTCGACCGACGGCAGCAGCGCATCCTGCTGGGACTTCGTGAAGCGGTGGATCTCGTCCAGGAACAGGATCGTGCCGGTGCCCTGGGCTCCGAGCCGGTGCCGTGCCTCGGCCGAGACGTCGCGGATGTCCTTCACCGTCGCCGTCACCGCGGAGAGCGGCACGAAGGTCTTCGACGACGCCTGGGCGATCAGCCGGGCGATCGTGGTCTTGCCGGTGCCCGGCGGGCCCCACAGCACCACCGAGCTGAGCCGGTCCGCGTCCACGAGCGCCCGCAGCGGCTTGCCCGCGCCCAGCAGGTGGTCCTGCCCGACGACCTCGTCCAGCGTCGTCGGACGCAGCCGGTCCGCGAGGGGTCCGGCGTGGCTCAGGCGATCCGAGGCCGCGGCGCTGAACAGGTCCCCGCCGTCCGCCGCGCGATCCGCCATGTTCAGGAGTCCCCCGCCGTCCCGGCTCGGCCCCACACCGACTTCGACGCGGTGCTCCAGTCGAGCGCCGCCTCGCCGTCACCGGCCCCGCCCGCATCGTCGGCGGCCTCGGCGGCGTCGCGTGCGAGGAGCTCGCGGCGCAGCAGGCCGAGCAGGCTGATCACCGTGAACTCGCGCACCTGGTTGCGCCGACCGGGCAGCCGCAGGGTGGTCGACACCTCGAGGCCGCCGTCGTCGGGGTCGCCGATGACCACCGCCAGGCACACCGTGCCGGCCGGGTGGCCCTCGGCCTCGTCAGGGCCGGCGACGCCGGTCGCCGCGATCCCGACGTCGGAGCCCAGCACCTCTCGCGCGCCGCGAGCCATGGCCCGTGCTGCGGCCTCGGTCACCACCGGCCCCTCGGGCACGTCGAGCACGTCGAACTTCACCTCGGTGGCGTAGCTGACGATCGAGCCGCGGAACGCCCGGCTCGCCCCCGGCACGTCGCAGAGCCGGCTGCCGATCATGCCGCCCGTCAGCGATTCGGCCACGCCCAGGCTCAGGCCCCGCTCGACGAGCATCTCCAGCACGACGGACTCCATCGTGTCGTCGTCGATGCCGAAGACGAGCAGCCCGAGCAGCTCGCGCAGCACCGCCTCCTCGGCCGCCAGCGCCGCCTCGACCTCGTCGGCGGTCGCGCCCTTGGCGGTGATGCGGACCTTCAGCCCCTCCATGCCCGAGGCCAGGAACGCGAGCGTCGGGTTGCCGATCGAGTCGAGCTGCTCGATGCGCTCGGCGAGGGTCTCGGCCAGGCCCGACTCGGACTCGCCCCAGGTGCGCAGCGTGCGGCTGGCGATGACCGCGGTCAGCCCGGCACGCCGCTGCAGGTCCGGCAGGATCGTGCCGGCCATCATCTCCTTCATCTCCCACGGCACGCCGGGCACCGCGTAGATCACCTTCGAGGACGTCGTGCCGTCCGCCGCGGGCCACTCCACCGGGCAGATCAGACCGGGTGCGGTGCCGGGCTGTTCGGGGATGAACTCGGCGCCGACGGGGCGCTGGGCCTGGCGCAGGTTGTTCATGGGCATGCGACGGGAGCGCCCGCCGAACATCGCGATGATGCGCTGCTCCATGTCCTCGTCGGACTCGAGCTCGACGCCCATGACCGCGGCGAGCGCGGCACGGGTCAGGTCGTCCTGTGTCGGGCCGAGCCCGCCGCAGCAGATGACGGCGTCGCTGCGGTCGAGTGCGAGCGAGATCGTCGAGACGATGCGGTCCAGGTTGTCGCCGACCTTGGTCTGGAAGAACGAGTCGATGCCCACCAGCGCCAGCTGCTCGCCGATCCACGAGGAGTTGGTGTCGGTGATCTGCCCCAGGAGCAGCTCGGTTCCGATGGCGACGACCTCGGTGCGCATCTGCGGCACGCTACCGGCCGGTCGCGACCGCCTGCGCCGCGGGTCCGGAGGTCGTCGCTCAGTCCCTCGCCATGGTCGAGGTCGCACGGGAGCCGGCGAAGATGTACTGCGCGGCGCTGATCCATGCGACGGCGACGGCGAGCCAGAGGAACGTCGTGCCGAGCCACTCGATGTCGGTGGTCAGCGGCAGCACGACCCAGCCGACCGCACCGAACTGGAGGAAGGTCTTGAGCTTCGCGATCTGCGAGGCCTGGACGGCCAGGCCTCGGCGCCCCCAGTAGGACCGGAACGCCGAGATCAGCGCTTCCCGCACGGTGATGAGCAGCACCGGCAGCCACCAGAAGCGTCCACCGAGCACCATCGCCCACAGTCCGCCCAGCGCCAGCACCTTGTCGGCCAGCGGGTCCAGGAAGGCGCCCGAGCGGGTCGTGCCCTGCTTGCGGGCGAGGTAGCCGTCCAGGCTGTCGGTGGTGGTGATGACGAGCCACAGCACGAACAGCGGCCAGCTGGACTGCTGGTCGATGATCAGGAAGAACGCCAGCGGTGCCAGCAGCAGCCTCACGATGGTGATGACGTTGGCCGGCGTGAGCAGCGCGCTCGGACCGAACGAGCGGTGGTCCTCGACGCCGCTCACGGGCTCGCTGCCGGGCGCCGCGGTCACGTGACGACCTCGGACGAGCGCGCCGCGGCGTGCGCCGGCACCGGCTCGGCGTGCAGGTCGGGACCCTCGGCGCCGGTGATCTCGACGAGGTGGAAGCTGCCCACCTCGAGCGTCTCGGGCACGTTCACGATGCCGTCGATCTCGGGCGCCTCGCGATGCGACCGGGCGATGCCCGGTTCGTCGACCAGCACCGTCTGCCGGGTGCCGATCAGATCGTCCCGACGCGCGGCGGTGATCTCGTCCTGGAGCTCGCGCAGCTCGGCCAGGCGGTCCTGCACGAGTCCGTCGGGCACCTGGCCGTCCAGGTCGGCGGCGTAGGTGCCGTCCTCGGGCGAGTACGAGAAGAACCCGCACCAGTCCAGCTGTGCCGCCTCGACGAAGTCGAGCAGCCGGTCGTGGTCGTCCTCGGTCTCGCCGGGGTAGCCGACGATGAAGTTGGAGCGGAACGCGGCGTCGGGTCGCAGCGCCCGCCCCTGCTCGACGCGGGCGAGGTACTTCTCGCCGTTGCCCCAGCGGCGCATGCGACGCACCAGCGGCGCCGAGACGTGCTGGAGCGACAGGTCGAAGTACGGGACGGGACCGGTCGCCATCAGCTCGATCAGCTCGTCGGTCAGCTCGGACGGGTAGAGGTACAGCAGCCGCACCCACTCGGCCCGCTCCCCCACGGCCCGCACCAGCGGGACGATGTCCTTGCTGCCCTGTCCCTGGTCCCGCCCGTAGGCGGCCAGGTCCTGCGCGATCAGCACGATCTCACGCGCGCCGAGCTGGTCGACCTCGGCGAGGATCGAGTCCAGGTCGCGCGACCGCTGGGGGCCACGGAACGACGGGATGGCGCAGAAGCCGCACGCCTTGTCGCAGCCCTCGGCGACCTTCACGTAGGCCCACGGCCGCTCGGACCGGGGTCGCGGCAGGTTCAGCAGGTCGAGCAGCGGGACCGGTTCGGAGCCGACGCTCAACGTCGTCGCACCTGCAGGCTTGCGGCCGAGGGTCACCGGCACGCCGAAGCCGGCGACGGTGTCGACCTCGGGCAGTGCCTCGGCCAGCTCGTCGCCGTAGCGCTCGGCCATGCAGCCGGTCACCACCAGGCGCGACCCGTCGGCACGGACGTCGTCCAGGGCCAGGATCGTCTCGACGCTCTCCTCGCGCGCTTCGTGCACGAAGGCGCAGGTGTTGACCACGACCAGGTCCGCGTCGTCGGGGCCGTCCGCGGCGACCATGCCGTCGGTGAGCAGGGTGCCGGTCAGCTTCTCGGAATCGACCTGGTTCTTGGGGCAGCCGAGCGTCTCGACCCAGAAAGTGCGTGGCACGGTGGTCGGAGTCTAGTGGGACGCCCCGCCGCTCCCCCGGCCACGGGCCGCCGGCTCAGGCCTGGTGCGGCAGACGGAACCCCGCACGCGGCCAGTCCAGCGCGAGCAGCCGACCCGAGCTGGACGCCGTCACGTAGGCGGTCCGCAGGTCCGGGCCGCCGAACGCGATGTTGGTGATGAGCGGATCGTCCAGCGCCACGTGATCGACCTGCGATCCGTCCGGCGAGACCGTGGTGATGCCGCCCTCCTGGAGGGTGCCGACGCAGACGTAGCCCTCGCCATCGACCGCGAGGGAGTCGAGGAGCTGCAGCCGCGGCAGGCCCACGAGCAGGTCGCCGTGCGGCGGCAGGAGCCCGCCGCCCTCGGCGACGCCCGGTTCGGGCACGCGCCACTGGTACACGCGGCCCGTGTAGGTCTCGGCGACGTAGAGCCGGTCGCCCTCCGGCGACAGCCCGATGCCGTTCGGCGACTCGAGCGGGGTGAGCACCTCCCGGATCGACGACCCGTCCGCCGCCGCGTAGTAGATCGAGCCGAACAGAGCGTCACGTTCGCGCCGCAAACCGAAGTCGGTGAACCACAGGCCGCCGTGGGCGTCGAAGACCAGGTCGTTCGGTGCCAGCAGCGCCCGCCCGTCGCAGTGCGAGTACATCGTCTCGACGACGCCGGTCTCGGGGTGCACTCGCGCGATCGTGCCGTTGCGCCAGGTGTCGGGCACCCCGCCGGGGAGCAGGATGCCGCCCAGGTCGAGCCAGGTGAAGCAGCCGCCGTTGTTCGTGATCCAGATCCAGCCGTCGGGCCCCATGGCGGCGCCGTTGGGTCCGCCGGGGACCTCGGCGACCACCTCGACGGCGCCGTCCGGTCCGACCTTCGTGAGGCGTTCGGCGGCGATCTCGACCACCAGCACCGATCCGTCCGCGAGGGCCCCCGGGCCCTCGGGGAACCGCAGCCCCTCGGCGAGCACCCGGGTGCCGCCCTCCCCCGTCGTCGACGTGTCGTCCATGGCCGGAGCGTACGCGCGGCTCCGGGCGCCACGACGTGGATCGCGGGCGTCGGACCCGCTCGTCCGAACCCGGAGCGGACGCGCACGCCCCGGCGTGCAGTTCCGCACCCGCTCCAGCTGGCGTCAGCCGGAGAAGCCGACCCGTGCGTGCGATCCGTCGCAGAACGGCTTGTCGCCGGAGGCCCCGCACCGGCACAACGCCACCCGGGTCGCGACCCGCAGCACGGTGCCCGCGTCGTCGACGACCTG
>JAFAFZ010000414.1 GCA_023423215.1 Actinomycetes bacterium | reverse complement strand
GCTGGTCGTCGCGCTCGTCGCGACGTGGGCCCTGGCCCGCGGCGGTTCGGACGCACCGGTCGCGGCGGCCGAGTCCGCGCCGGCTCCGTCATCGACCACCACGGCATCGACCACGACCACCACGACGATCGTCGTCGAGCGCTTCGTGCTCGATCCGGGGGTGACCGAGGTCGCGACGGTGCGCACCGGCAGGTCCCAGGTCCAGGTGCGCGACACGCCGCCGTCGGGCTGGGACTCGACCCTCACGCCGGTGGTGGTCCCGGATCCCGCGCAGCCGGTGCCGCCGCGCAGCGCCGCGGACGTCGAGCGGGTGCCGCTGCCCTCCGCCGACGTGCCGATCGCGGGCCGCACCGTCGTCGACGGCGGCTGGGTGTTCGACGCGCCCGGCAGGTACCGACCGCCCCAGCCGCTCGTGTTCGGCGTCGTCGCGCGACAGGGCGAATGGGTCCAGGTCCAGCTGCCGGTGCGCCCGAACGGCACGACCGGTTGGGTGTCGACCGCGCAGGTCGAGGTGTCGAGCACCGACCGCCGCGTCGAGGTCAGCATCGGCGACCGCAGCCTGCGCGTCGTCGACGGTGCCGACTCGGTAGTGTTCGAGGCACCCGTGTCGGTGGGTCGGCCCTCGACGCCCACCCCGACCGGCCGCTTCCACGTGACCGACCTGGTGCCGTCGCTCGACCCGGCGGGCCCCTACGGTCCGCTCGCCCTGGCCCTCGACGGGTACTCCGAGGTGATGGACCGCTTCGGCAGCGCCAGCGCGGCGGGATCGCCGGACGACGTCGCGCCGGTCCTGGCGCTGCACGGCACCAACCAGCCGTCCTCGATCGGTCGTGCGGCGTCGAACGGCTGCCCGCGCCTGTACGACCAGGACGTCCTGACGCTGGCGTCGCTGGTGCCCGCCGGCACCCCGGTCGACATCTGGCCGTGAACGCCGTGGCCGTGCCCCTCCCGGGCGGGCGCACCCCGGACGAGCAGACGCAGAGCCTGCTCGGCGTCGTGGTGGTGCTGCGCGTCGCGCTCCTGGTGTGGGCGACGGTGGTGGTGGCGATCGACGCGCGTGGCCCGGTCGAGCTACACGCGCCGCAGGCGTTCACGCTGCTCGGGGTGCTGGCCTGCTGGACCGCTGCCGACGGCTGGTGGCTGCGGCACGACGCGTCCGCGCTGCTGCGGCCCTGGGTGCTCGTCGTGGACGTCGCGCTGGCCGCGGCCACCGCAGGAGCCGACCTGTTGGTGTACGAGGGCCCGCACCCGCAGACGCTCGGCTCGGCGTGGCCGCTCAGCTCGGCGGTCGTCGCCGGCATCCTGCGCGGGCCACGCGTCGGCGCCGCAGCGGGCGCGGTGATCGGGGCCGCCGGGGCGGTCGGGACGGCGCTGTTCCGCAGCGACGGGTTGGACGGTCGCTGGCTGGCGACGATCGGCACCCTGGTGCTGATGACCGTGAGCGGCGCGCTCGCAGGGGTCGTCACCGACCGGCTGCGTCGCGCCGAGGTGGCCGAGGCCCGCGCCCAGGCACGTGAAGAGGTGGCGCGGCGCCTGCACGACGGCGTGCTCCAGACCCTGGCGGTCGTTCAGCGGCGCAGCGCCGATCCGGAGCTGGTCGCGCTGGCCCGCGAGCAGGAGCTCGACCTCCGCGGCTTCCTCGCCGCCACCGATCCGACCCGTGCCGGTGATCCGCCCGGCGGGACCGACGACCGGGAGCGCGACCTGGTCGAGGAGCTCCGACGCACGACCGTCGACGCGGAGCGCCGCCACGGGCTGCGCGGCGAGCTCGTCGTGGTCGACGCGCCGGACACGCTCGACGCAGGCGTCGTCGCGGCGGTGGCCGGTGCCGTGGGCGAGGTGCTGACGAACGCGTCCAAGCACGGCTCGGCGACGCGTGCGGTGGTGTGCGTGGACGTCGAGGGTGACGAGCTCACGTGCTCGGTCCTGGACGACGGCGTCGGCTTCGACCCGGACGCGACCGCCGAGGGCACCGGTCTGCGGCGGTCGGTCCGCGGTCGGATCGAGGAGCTGGGTGGGCAGGTGCAGGTGCGCAGTCGGCCTGGCGACGGCTGCGAGGTGCTGCTCCGGGTGCCGGGTGGGGCTGGACGGGGCCGTCGGTACGATCGGTCGTGATGGCCTCCACCTCGCCCCTCCGTGTGGTCATCGCTGACGACCACCACATCTGGCGCTCCGGCCTGCGCGTCGACCTGGGCGAGGGCTTCGAGGGCGTCGGCGAGTCCGAGGACGCAGCGACCGCGATCGAGGTGATCGAGGCGCAGCGCCCGGACCTGGCGCTGGTCGACCTGCACATGCCGGGCGGCGGCGGACTGGCCGTCGTGCGCGCCTGCGCCGCCGACACGCCGATCGTCATCATCACGGTGTCCGAGGCCGAACGCGACCTGCTCGACGCGATCGCGGCGGGCGCGGTGGGCTACCTGGTGAAGTCGACCCGGCCCGATGAGCTGCGCACCGCGCTGCGCCGCGCCGCTGCGGGTGAGCCGGTGTTCTCACCCCAGCTGGCGGCGCTGGTGCTGTCCGAGTTCCGGCGCATGGCGGGCGCGACGGCGGCCGCCGGCGGGGTCGCCGGCGCCGGTGCCCCGGGAGCCGCGCTCAC
>JAFAFZ010000496.1 GCA_023423215.1 Actinomycetes bacterium | reverse complement strand
GGCCGCCCCCCCCCCCCCCCCCCCCCCCCCGCGCCCCCCCCCCCCCCGGGGCGGGGCCCCCCGGCGCGTCCGGGCCCGGGTCCGCACCATCGGACGCGCGCCCGAGCCGCCGGCCGGAGCCCGTGTTGCAGCCGACGGCTACCCATGGGCCGTCTGGCCGATCGATGTGGGCCGGACGATCTAGTCGCGTTTGTTAAGTGCGGGCAGGTTCACGCCGAGAGAGAACTGACAACGGACACGACGCCGACCTCACCCACCCCACCCCGTGGGGCCGAGGCCGTCCCTTGCGTCCGGACGATCCTCCCTACGCGCACGGAGCGAGAACCAGTGAGCTCACGCAGAACCCTCATCCTCATCGGCGCCATCGTCATCGGCGGCCTCGCAGCGTTCCTGACGCTGAACTACACCCGGGGCATCGAGAACGAGAACGCCGAGGCCAACCAGCTGGTCGAGGTGCTCGTGGCCGCCACGCCCATCGCGAAGGGCACCTCGGCGGACGAGGCGATCGCGACCCAGATGGTCGTCTCGGACCAGCGCCGGCGGGCCGACCTGCCCACCAACTACGTGCCGCGTGAGGCCGAGATCGCCGGACAGGTCGCCTCGGTCGACCTGGGCGGCGGCGAGATCATCACGCCGATGATGTTCGTGGCGGACGACGCGCTGTCCGGCTCGAACGGCACGACCCTGGACAAGGGCAACGTCGCCATCACGATCTCGGCCGGCGACGCCGCCGGCGTGGCCGGACTGATCCAGCCCGGCGACTCGGTCAACATCCTCGCCCTGGCGAAGGTCAGCACCGGTGAAGAGGGCTCCGACGACGCCGGCGGCCTGGGCAAGCCGGCGCCCGCCGACCCCTCGGCCGAGGCGTGGACCCTGCCGAACCCGTACGTCGCGACCTTCCAGGACGTGAAGGTCCTGGCGGTCGGCACCAACCTGGGCGAGCCGGTCGCCGCCGCCGAGGGCGAGGCGGCGCCGCCCGCAGCCGCGGCCTCGAGCCTGATCACCGTGCAGCTCCCGCCCGACCAGGCGGTGCTGCTCGCGTCGATGAAGGACTCGGGGCTGTACCTGACCCTCAACCGTCCGGACTACGAACCGGTGCCGCTGCCGTTCTTCAACAAGATCGCGGCGTTCACCGGAGAGCTCGGCGTGTCGCCGTACCCGGAGCAGCCCGCGGAGAACGACGGGCAGTGAGCGAGCACCTGATGACCTCGAGCCCCACCGATCCCATGACGGACCAGGACCACGACCAGGACCCGGTCCCCGCGCCGCAGCCGGCTGCCATCCGCGTGTCGGTGGCGGTCGTCGAGTCCCACGCGCCGACCCGCGAGCGCATGGTGTCGTTGCTGAGCGACGGCGTCACGCCCTTCGCGACCATCGAGGAGCTGACCGCCCGCCTGACCGGCACCGTGCCGGTGGTGGTCGTGCTCGGCCCCTCCTGCGCCACCGAGGACACGCTGGCCATCGCCGAGCGCGTCATGGTCCAGTACCCGATGCTCGCCACGGTGCTCGTCGTCGAGGAGCTCACCACGACGATGCTGCAGCAGGCGCTCCGAGCCGGCGTGCGCGACGTCCTGGCGCTGTCGGGCGAATCGGGCGCGCTCGCCCAGGCGGTCCAGCGGCTCGCGATCACACTCGACCAGAGCCCCCGCACCTCGACCGCCGTCATGCACGCCCCGTCGAGCCCGCCGCCGGACGCCCCGGTCCACGCCGACGAGCCGGCCGCGCCGCTCGAGCAGGTGAACGGCCAGGTGCTCACCGTCTTCTCGACCAAGGGCGGCGCCGGCAAGTCGGTGCTGTCGACCTCGCTGGCCGTCGCGCTGGCGCAGCGCTCGGACAAGCCGGTGTGCCTCGTCGACGCGGACCTGCAGTTCGGCGACGTCGCGGTGATGCTGAAGCTCACCCCGCATCACACGATCGTGGACGCGGTGTCGGTGCTCGACCGCATGGACCCGCCGCTGCTCGAGTCCCTGCTCGTCACCCATGAGCCGTCCGGCCTGCGCGTGATGCCCGCCCCGCGGGCGCCGGCGTTCGCCGCCCAGGGCGGCGCCGCCGAGATGGTCGCCATCGTCGAGATGCTGCGCTCGTGCTGCTCGTACGTGATCGTCGACACGCCGGCGTACTTCAACGACGTGGTCCTGGGCCTCGTCGAGGTGTCCGACAAGGTGATGCTGATCGCCGGCATGGACATCCCGAACATCAAGAACGTGAAGATCGGGCTCCAGACGCTGCGGCTGCTCAACACGCCGATGGAGAAGCTCCTGTTGGTGCTGAACCGTGCGAACTCGAAGGTGAAGCTCGACATCGGCGAGGTCGAGCGCACGCTCCAGATCAAGGCCGACGTGCTGATCCCGAGCGACGTCGTCGTGCCCCAGTCGGTCAACAAGGGCGAACCGGTCGTGCTGCACTCGCCGAAGTCGGGCGTGAGCAAGTCGATCCAGGGCCTCGCCGAGATGTTCCTCCCCGCACCGCCCGCCAAGAAGCGGCGGGGCGGCTGAACCCGGGGCGTCGGCGGCACCGACCGACGCCCACCACCCGCACCCCTCGGGTCCCCAGATCCCCCCACGTCCCCACGGAGTGAGTCGTGTCGCTGTCGGAGCGCATCAACAACCAGCAACCCACGGGACTGCCCGGCGGTCCTCCCGCCCCGCCGGCGGGTGGTGGCGCGCCCGGTGTCGGTGCGCCGACGCCGCCCCGACAGGACCCGGCGGTCGCCGAGCTGCGCCACCGGATCCACCAGCAGCTGATCGACGAGCTGGGCCCGATCCTCTTCGACCGCCGGCTCTCCGAGGAGGACCTGCGTCGACGCGTGCACGACCAGCTGCACGCCGCCATCGCCCTCGAGCGCGTGCCGCTGTCCGCCGCCGACAAGTCGCGGCTGATCCAGGACGTCTCCGACGACATCCTCGGCTACGGACCGATCGACCAGCTGCTGCGGGACGAGGCGGTCACCGAGATCATGGTCAACGGGCCGGACCGGGTGTTCGTCGAGCGCTCCGGCAAGCTGACCAAGGACCCGGCGGTGCGCTTCCTCGACGAGGACCACGTGCGCCGCGTCATCGACAAGATCGTCTCGGAGATCGGCCGTCGCATCGACGAGTCGACGCCGATGGTGGACGCCCGCCTGCCCGACGGCTCCCGTGTGAACGCCGTGATCTCGCCACTGGCGATCGGCGGCCCGTTCCTCACCATCCGCAAGTTCTCGACTGACCCGCTCCAGATCGACGACCTGATCCGCTTCGGCTCGGTCAACGCCCACGCCGCCCGCTTCCTGCAGGCCTGCATCGTGGGGCGCCTCAACGGCGTGGTCGCCGGCGGTACCGGCACCGGTAAGACGACGATGCTGAACGTGCTGTCCAGCTTCATCCCCGACGACGAGCGCATCGTCACCGTCGAGGACGCGAAGGAGCTCCAGCTCCACCAGGAGCACGTGCTCTCGATGGAGTCCCGGCCGCCGAACGTCGAGGGCCGTGGCGAGGTCACCATCCGCGACCTCGTGAAGAACACGCTGCGCATGCGCCCCGACCGCATCGTCGTCGGCGAGTGCCGTTCCGGCGAGGCGCTCGACATGCTCCAGGCGATGAACACGGGCCACGACGGCTCGCTGACCACGGTCCACGCGAACAGTCCTCGTGACACGCTCGCCCGCCTCGAGACCCTGGTGCTGATGGCCGGCTTCGACCTGCCCGTCCGGGCCATCCGCGAGCAGATGGCCTCGGCGATCGACGTCATCGTGCAGCTGACCCGTCTGCGTGACGGCACCCGTCGTGTCACCCACATCACCGAGGTCCAGGGCATGGAGGGCGACGTCATCACCCTCCAGGACATCTTCCTGTTCGACTTCGGCGCCGGCGTCGACGAGCACGGTCGCTACCGCGGCCAGCTGCGCGCCACCGGCGTGCGACCCAAGTTCGCCGAGAAGCTGGCCGACCAGGGCATCCGCCTCGGCGCCGAGGTGTTCTCGCCCGACGGCGGCGAGCGCAAGGCGGTGAGCCGACTGTGACCGCACGGGGGTGGCGGGCTCCCGGGCGCGCGGTGCGCACCTGGTGGTCCGTCGTGGCGATGGCGCTGATCGCCTCGATCGCACTGCTGTCCTTCGGCGACGCCGGTGCGCAGGACGACGAGGCCGCGGACGCGGGGACGACGCTCTCGGTCGCCAGCGTCGACGCGACCGGGGACTCGGTCGTCGTCGAGGGCTGGCTCACGGGCGCGCAGCCCGACCAGATCGAGCTCCAGGTCGGTGGCGAGACCGTCGCGCCGACCTCTGCCCGGCTCGCCGACGCGGACGGTCGCACGACCGACGTCGTCGCCGTGCTCGACAACGCGGCCGCGCTCGGCAACGCCGTGGTGCAGCTCGCGAAGCGGGGCCTGGAGCCCCTGATGCCGGGTGCGGGGGCGGTCGACTCGCTCGGCATCATCAGCACCGGCGGCGTCGCCCGCATCGACGTGGGCCAGACCACCTCGGCCACCCAGGTGCAGGCCGCACTCGACGGCATCCGCCCCGAGAGCGTCGCGGCGACCTGGGACGGCCTCGCCACGGCGGCCGACCTGCTGGCCGATCGCGGCGCCGGCAGCGACGGCACCGTCGTCCTGTTCACCGCCTCGCCCAGCTCGTTCGTCGGCGGCGGCCCCTCGGGCGCCGAGTCGGCGGTGCGACGTGCCGGCGTCGACCTGCAGGTCGTCGCCCTGCCCGCCGGTGCCGACCTGGCCGCCGTGCAGGGCATCGTCACCGACGGCAGCGGCTCGATGGACGTCGTCGACACCGACGAGGACCTGGCGGGCGCGTACTCCGAGATCGCCGAGCGACTCGCCGGCCGCTTCGTGCTCGAGTTCCCACCCGTGGCCGACGGCGCGGACGTCGAATCGCTCACGCTGACCGTCGACGACGTCGCGACGTCCGTCGCGTACGTGCCGGGCGCGGTGCGCATCGGCTCGGCAGCGCTGGCGCCGGTCGAATCGACCGGTGGCGGCATCCTGGGCATCCTCTCCAGCCCGGTGATGAAGTGGATCATCGTCCTGCTCGGCGTCGCTGCCGCGGTGCTGCTCGTGTGGGCGGTCATCTCGATCGTGCTGCCCGAGGACAACGACCTGGTGCAGCGCCTCGAGGTGTACGAGGACCCCTACGGCGAACGCGCCGAGGACGACTTCGCCGCCGCCGAGGAGAGCCACGCGACCGTCCCCATCATCAAGCGGGCGGTCGAGGTCACCGGCGACCTGGCGGACCGTCGGGGCGTCACCGACAAGCTCGAGGTCCGCCTGGAGCGTGCGAACCTGCCGCTGCGCGCCGCCGAGGCGCTGTTCTTCCTGATCGTCGTCAGCGTCATCCTCACGGTGCTGACGTTCCTCATCACGCGCAACGTGCTCGTGGCGCTCGGTGCCGCCGTCCTGACCTTCGTGCTGCCCCAGGCGCTGCTCAACCTGCGCATCCGCCGTCGCCAGAAGGCGTTCCTCGCCCAGCTGCCCGACATGCTGACGCTGCTCGCCGGCACGCTGCGCGCCGGCTACTCGATCGGCCAGGGCTTCGAGTCGGTCTCGACCGAGATCTCGGAGCCGATGGGCCGGGAGCTGCGGCGTGTGGTCACCGAGAGCCGGCTCGGCCGTTCGCTCGAGGAGGCGCTCGAGGCGGTCGGCGAGCGCATGGACAGCGAGGACTTCTCGTGGGCCGTCATGGCGATCAAGATCCAGCGTGAGGTCGGCGGAAACCTGGCCGAGCTCCTGCTGACCGTCGCCAACACGATGACCGAACGAGAGCGCCTGCGCCGCGACGTGTCGACCCTGACCGCAGAGGGCCGCATCAGCGCCGTCATCATCGGCCTGCTGCCGCCCGGCCTGGCCGCGGTCATGTGGGTCATGAACCCCGGCTACATCAGCGCCCTCTTCACCCCCGGACTCGGGTACCTCCTCATCGCCGTCGCCGTGGTGATGATGGGCATCGGGTTCGCGTGGATGAAGAAGACGATCACGATCGAGGTCTGAACGAATGTCCCCGACGATCCTCCTCCTGTCACTGCTGGTCGCCGGCGCGGTCGGCGCCGTGGTGTTCACGGTGCTCTCGCAGCTCGACGAGCGCAACATGGTGCGCGAGTCGCTGCGCCAGCTTGAGGGCTACGAGGTCGAGAACCAGCGCGACCAGGAGATGCTCGATCCGCTGCGCGATCGTGCGCTCGCCCCGCTGCTCCAGGGGCTCACCGGCATCGGTCGACGGCTCACACCGGTCGGCTACGTCGAGAAGGTCCGCCAGAAGTTCATCCACATGGGCAACCCGAACCCGCAGGCGGTCGACCGCTTCCTGGCGTTGCGCGTCGCCACGGTCGTCGGCGCCGTCCTGGTGTTCCTGCTCGTCTTCGTGGTGAACATCACCCCGTTCACCGGCAACCTGCGCCTCGGCGTCGGTGCGCTGCTCATCCTGGTGCTGGTGCTCGGCCCCGACTCGGTCCTGAACCGCAAGGTCGAGGACCGCCAGAAGCAGATCCAGCGCTCGCTGCCCGACATCCTCGACCTGCTCACCATCTCGGTCGAGGC
>JAFAFZ010000388.1 GCA_023423215.1 Actinomycetes bacterium | reverse complement strand
TTGATGATCGGCCCGACCGGCTGTGGCAAGACGCTGCTCGCACAGACCCTGGCCCGCATGCTCAACGTCCCCTTCGCCATCGCCGACGCCACCGCCCTGACCGAGGCCGGCTACGTCGGCGAGGACGTCGAGAACATCCTCCTGAAGCTGATCCAGGCGGCGGACTTCGACGTCAAGAAGGCCGAGACAGGCATCATCTACATCGACGAGATCGACAAGGTCGCCCGGAAGTCCGAGAACCCGTCCATCACCCGGGACGTGTCGGGCGAGGGCGTGCAGCAGGCGCTGCTGAAGATCCTGGAGGGGACCACGGCCTCGGTGCCGCCCCAGGGCGGTCGCAAGCACCCCCACCAGGAGTTCATCCTGATCGACACCACGAACATCCTGTTCATCTGCGGCGGTGCCTTCGCCGGGCTGGACAAGATCATCGAGCAGCGCAGCAACCGCAAGGGCATCGGCTTCGGCGCAGAGATCCGCTCGGTGCGCGAGCGCTCCGAGAGCGACCTGTTCCAGCAGGTCCTGCCCGAGGACCTGCTGAAGTTCGGCCTCATCCCCGAGTTCGTCGGCCGCCTGCCGGTCATCGGCGTGGTGGACAGCCTGGACCGTGACGCCCTCATCCGCATCCTCGTCGAGCCCAAGAACGCCCTGGTCAAGCAGTACCAGAAGTTCTTCGAGCTCGAGGACGCAGAGCTCGAGTTCACCGAGGACGCACTCGGCGCCGTCGCCGACCAGGCGCTCGCCCGGGGCACCGGCGCCCGTGGCCTGCGCGCCATCCTCGAAGAGGTCCTGCTCGGCGTCATGTACGAGCTCCCCTCCCGCACCGACGTCAGCAAGGTCGTGATCGACGCGGACGTCGTGCTGCGCAAGGTCAACCCGACCCTGGTGCCGCGCACCGCCAAGCCGCGCTCGACCCGGCCGCGACGCGCCGCCTCCTGACGCCCGCGCCGGCACATCGTCGGCGACGACCCGACCCACCTCTCGCACGATGGACATCGTCGAAGCTCTGAACTGGCACGACGCGCGCCTCGACCACGAGCGCTCGTCGCACGGCATCGCCGCCGGCAAGGTCGAGGGGCTGTCGCTCCAGCCGATGCGCGACCTGATGGCGCTGCTCGGCGACCCGCAGGACGAGGTCCCCGTCATCCACATCACGGGGACGAACGGCAAGGGCACCGTCGCCGCGATGGTCACGGCGCTGCTGCGCGCGCACGGCCTCTCGGTCGGCACCTACACCAGCCCGCACCTGGAGCGGGTCAACGAGCGGCTCCAGCGCGACGGCCAGCCCATCTCCGACGTCGAGCTGGCCGAGGTGTTCACCGGGATCGCGGCCGTCGAGCCGCTGCTCGAGGTGCAGCCGAGCTGGTTCGAGGTGATCACGGCCGCGGCGTTCCGCTGGTTCGCCGAAGCGCCCGTCGACGTCGCAGTGGTCGAGGTCGGGCTGCTGGGCCGGACCGACGCGACCAACGTCGCCGAGGCGACGGTCGCCGTCGTGACCTCGGTGCAGGGCGACCACACGGACTTCTCCGAGGGGTGGGAGCTCGCGATCGCGGGGGAGAAGGCCGGCATCCTCACGCCCGAGGGCACTGCCGTGCTGGGCGACATCGCCGCCGAGCTCGTGCCCGTCTTCCAGGCCGAGGGGCCGGCCGAGCTGGTCCGGCTCGGCGTCGACTTCGCCCCGCTCGACGACCGCGTCGCCATCGGCGGCCACGTCGTCGACCTGCAGGGGTTGCACGGCCGCTACGACGAGGTCTTCGTGCCGGTGCACGGCCGGCACCAGGTCGCCAACGCCGCCATCGCGGTGGCGACGGTCGAGGCGTTCTTCGGTCGCGAGCTCGACGCCGAGGTCGTGGCGGAGGGCCTCGGCTCGGTCGAGCTGCCCGGACGCTTCGAGGTGGTGCAGCACGGCCCGCTCGTCGTGCTCGACGGCGCCCACAACGCGGACGCCCTGCTGGCGACGGCCCTCACGCTCGAGGACGAGTTCTCGCCGGTCGGCACCCGCCTCGTCGTGCTCGGCGCGCTCGGCGGTCGCGACCCGGAGCGCACGGTGCAGGCCGTCGCCCAGCTGCGCCCCGACCTGGTCATCTGCACGAGCCTGGAGGGTCCGCGCGGGACCGAGGCCGCCGAGCTCTCGGCGGTCTGCGCACGCCACGGCCTGGTGACCGAGGCCGTCGCCGATCCGGTCGTGGCGGTGTCGCGCGCCCTGGCCATCGCACAGGAGGAGGACGTCGTGCTGGTCACCGGCTCGTTCCGCCTGCTGGCACCCGCACGCGCCGCCATCGCCGCCTTCGGCGCCCGCAACTAGGCCACCACACCACCCTCGCCGGCCGACCGGCGCCGCTGCGCGCCACGGTGGCGTGACCGATGGCGGCCAGTTCGCCCGACGGGTCCGGGCGCCCGTACCGTGAGCGACGTGAACCAGACCTTCATCATGTGCAAGCCGGACGCCGTCGAACGTGGCCTCGTCGGCGAGATCATCGCCCGCATCGAGCGCAAGGGCCTGCGCATCGTCCAGATGGACCTGCGCACCCCGGACCGCCCGCTGGCCGAGGCCCACTACGAGGAGCACGCCGAGAAGCCGTTCTTCGGCGAGCTCGTCGACTTCCTGACCCGCGGCCCGGTCGTGGCGATGGTCGTGGAGGGCCCGGACGACCAGACCTTCCACCTGATGCGCACGCTCATCGGCAAGACCCAGGTCGCGGACGCCCAGCCCGGCTCGATCCGCGGCGACTTCGCCACGACGACCAACGAGAACCTCGTGCACGGCTCCGACGGCGTCGAATCGGCCGCTCGCGAGATCGCCCTCTGGTTCCCCTCCTGAGACGAGCCGCCGGGCGACGGATCGGGCGCGGCCGAGCCGCCACGCCCGCCGTCGCCTGAGCCGGCACTTCGGTGACGTGCGACGAGGCCATTGCCCCGCCCGTCCCGGCTTCATTACAGTTCCGTTGCGAACAGCGGGTGCGTGGGAGAGCGTCCCCGGTCCCGCGAGTCCCCGATGACCTCCCCGCGTAGCGCCTGCCTCACGCAGCGCTGCCGGGCTAGCGTGAGGCCCTTCTATGGCACGGTTCAACTCCAGCCTCCTCAGCCGTGACATCGCGGTGGACCTCGGCACGGCGAACACCCTCGTGTACGTGCGCGGCGAGGGCATCGTGCTGTCGGAGCCGTCCGTGGTCGCCATCCGCGAGCAGGACGGCAAGGCCGTCGCCGTGGGCACCGAGGCCAAGCGCATGATCGGGCGCACGCCGGCGCACATCCGTGCCATCCGCCCCCTGAAGGACGGCGTCATCTCGGACTTCGAGGTCTGCGAGACGATGCTGCGCTACTTCATCCAGCGCGTGCACAACAGCCGCTTCTCGAAGCCCCGCATGATCATCTGCGTGCCCTCGGGTGTCACCGGCGTCGAGCAGCGTGCCGTGCAGGACGCCGCCGAGTTCGCCGGCGCGCGCAAGCCGGCCCGCATCATCGAGGAGCCGATGGCCGCCGCGATCGGCTCGGGCCTGCCGGTGCAGGAGCCGACCGGGAACATGGTCGTGGACATCGGTGGTGGCACCACCGAGGTCGCGGTGATCTCGCTCGGCGGCGTGGTGACCAGCCAGTCGGTCCGCGTCGGCGGCGACGAGCTGGACGAGGCGATCATCCAGTACATCAAGAAGGAGTACAGCCTGGCGCTGGGCGAGCGCACGGCCGAGGTCGTGAAGATGGAGCTCGGCTCCGCGTGGAAGCTCCGCCAGGAGCTCCAGGCGGAGATCCGTGGCCGTGACCTGGTGACCGGTCTGCCGAAGACCATCGTCACCTCGACCAACGAGATCCGCGAGGCCATCGAAGAGCCCGTGTCGAGCATCGTGGACGCGGTGAAGGTCACCCTGGACAAGACCCCGCCCGAGCTGGCCGCGGACATCATGGAGCGCGGCATCATGCTCGCCGGTGGCGGCGCCCTGCTGAAGGGCCTGCCCGAGCGTCTCGCGCAGGAGACGGGCATGCCGATCCAGATCGCCCCGCGCCCGCTCGAAGCGGTCGCCCTGGGCTCGGGTCAGGCACTCGAGGAGTTCGAGGCGCTCGAGGGCGTGCTCTTCTCGTCGAACCGCGACTGAGCGCGCACCGCCCACAGTGCGCCCCCTGTCCCAGCCCGGGAGCAACCGTCGTCGCTCGCGCTACGTCCTCCTCGTCCTGACGCTGCTCGCCGTCACCCTCATCACGCTCGACGCACGCGGCGTCGGCATCCTGTCCTCGGCACAGGACGGCTCGCGCGACCTGTTCTCGCCGGTGCGCGACGCCGGCCGTTGGGTCAGCACGCCGTTCCGCAACGCGTGGAACGGCATCACCGGCTACGACGACCTGGTCCGCGAGAACGAGCAGCTGCGCGACCAGCTCGCGGAGCTCGACACCAACGCCACGCGCGAATCCGCTGCCCAGGAGGAGCTCGCCCTCCTGAAGGAGCAGCTCGGGCTGAGCGTTCCGGGTGACCTGCCGACGCAGATCGCACGGGTGGTGACGGGCCCGTACTCGAACTTCGAGGACCACACCGTCGAGCTCGACAAGGGCACGGACCACGGCCTGGCCGTCGGCAACCCGGTGATCACCAAGGGCGGCCTCGTCGGGCGCGTGCGCGACGTCAGCCGCACCCGCGCCGTCGTCGAGCTGCTGACCGACCCCGACCTGTGGGTCGGCGTCGTCGTCGGGCCCCAGTCGAACCAGGGCGTCGGCCACGGCAGCGGCGACTCGAACACGTTCCTGGTGGAGCGGGTGAACCTGGGCAGCGCCATCGAACCCAAGGACAACGTCTTCGCCGGCGGCATCACCAACTCGATCGTGCCGCCCGACGGGTACGTGCCGATCGGCACCGTCGACACGGTGACGCCGAACGAGGCGCAGCGCATGCTGGAGCTCCAGGTCAACTTCTCGGTCGACTTCGACCGACTCGACGTCGTGCAGGTCATCAAGTGGACCCCGCCGAGCTGAGCCGCATCCGATGACGACCGAGACGTCGGTCCTGGTGCGGTGGGGCGTGCTGCTCTCGGGCGTGTTCGTCCTGCAGCTCGGGTTCGTGAACGACCTCCGCATCTTCGGCGTGCACCCCGACCTGCTGCTGCTGCTGGCCGTCTGCGCAGGACTCGTCGGCGGCTCGAGCCGCGGCGCGGCGGTGGGGTTCGTCGCGGGTCTGCTCGGCGACCTGATGCTGCCCGGCAGCCTGGGCGTCACGGCGCTGTGCTTCACCCTCGTCGGCTTCGGCGTCGGCGCGGCCGAGGACTCGGTGATCCGATCGACCCGCGCGATCTCGATGGGGATCTCGGCGGTGGCCAGCGCCGTGGGCGTGCTGCTCTACGCGGGCGTCAGCCACTTGCTGGGAGCGCACACAATGTCCGACCCGCGGCTCTGGCGGGTCGTCGGTATCGTTGCGGCACTCAACGGCGTGCTCTGCCTGCTCGTGCTCCCGTTGTGCCGCTGGGCAGAGGGGCTCGGGCTGCGATCCGGGGCCTACGGCTCGTGATCCGTCCCGCCGCCGTCCTCCCACCCCCGATCGACCACCCGCACCTCCGCCCGCCTGCCGATGGACCGACCCGCTGATGGACACTGATTCGAGTCACGTCCGCCTGAGTGCGATCGGGATCGTGGCGATCTCGCTGTTCCTGGCGCTGTTCATGCGGCTGTGGTTCCTGCAGGGCATCGACCGCCAGGAGTTCGAGGCGGCGTCGGTGTCGAACCGGCTGCGCGTCATCCACGAGGAGGGCCCCAGGGGTCGCATCCTGGACCGCAACGGCAAGGTGCTGGTCGACAACGAGACCTCGATCGTCGTGGCGCTCGACCGTGAGCCGCTGCGCAAGATGGTCGAGGAGGACCGCCAGGCGCTGTTCGTCGAGCTGGCGGACACCCTGAACTTCCTGGGCGTGCCGACGAAGGTGACCGAGGTCGAGTCCGCGTACAACGACCAGCGCTACGCGCCCCAGGAGTACGTGCCGGTCGCCGAGGGGGTGGACCAGAGCGTCGAGATCTACCTGATGGAGCGTGCCGAGCGGTTCCCGGGCGTGGTGGTCGAGCGCAAGGCGATCCGCACGTACCCGTACGGGAACGTGGCGGTGCACCTGCTCGGCTACGTCGGAGAGATCAACGAGCAGGAGCTGGTCGACCGCGGCGGCACGGTGAACACCTCGAGCAGCTCGAGCTCGACCACGACCACCACGCTGCCCGACGGCGAGGACCCGAACCCCAAGGACTACCGGCTCGGCGACTCGATCGGGAAGACGGGCGTGGAGCGCGCCTACGAGGAGGACCTGCGTGCGCAGCCGGGGCAGCGCACGATCGAGGTCAACGCGAAGGGCGACCTCGTCGACGTCGTCTCGCTCGATCCCCCGAAGGCCGGCGACGACGTCTGGCTCACGATCGACGTCGACCTCCAGGCGCACGCGGAGCGCCTGCTCGAGGCCAAGATCCACGACCTGCGTGGTCGCCGCGACAAGGACAACAACCGCCTGAACGCACCCCAGGGCTCGGTGGTCATCCAGGACCCGAAGAACGGCCAGATCCTGGCGATGGCCTCGTACCCGGACTACGACCCCACGACCACGGCGAACGGCATCTCGCAGGCCCAGTGGGCCGCGTACCAGGATCCGAACAGCGGGCTGCCGCTGAACAACTGGGCGCTGTCGGGCACCTACGCGCCCGGCTCGACCTTCAAGCTGTACACCGCCTACGCCGGCTTCTCGACGGGGTGGCTGGCCGGCAACGAGCTGGTCAACGACCCCGGCTTCTACAAGGTCGAGAACTGCAAGGGCGAGAAGTGCGAGTTCCAGAACGCCGGTCGCACCCCGCACGGCACGGTGGGCCTGGCCGAGTCGCTGACCGTCTCGTCGGACGTCTACTACTACAGGATGGCGGACAAGTTCTGGAACCTGACCGGGACCTACGGCCAGACCCCGATCCAGGACGCGGCGGCGCTGTTCGGCTTGGGCTCGAAGACCGGCATCCCGCTGCCGGGTGAGGCTGCCGGCCGCCTGCCGACGCCCGAGGCGCGCCGCGCCGCGTACGAGGCGAACCCCGACGTGTTCATGACCGGCGACTGGCGCTCGGGCGACAACATCAACACCTCGATCGGCCAGGGCGACGTGCTCGCGACGCCGCTGCAGCTGGCCGACAGCTACGCGACCTTCGCCAACGGCGGCACCCGCTACCAGCCCCAGATCGTCGACAAGGTCACACGCGTGACCGACCCGTCCCTCCCGCCGTGGGACCAGTCGAACTACACGGTCGTGCGCACGGTCGAACCGGTCGTCCAGGCGACGATCGAGTTCCAGCCCGACTGGTACCTGAAGATCTTCGACGGCCTGCTCGGCGTGACCCAGAACGCCGGCGGCACGGCCTACGCGTCGTGGCACGCCACCCCGACCGCGTGGCCGATGGCGGGCAAGACCGGCACCGCGCAGGTCTCGAAGAAGGCGGACACCGCGCTGTTCGTCGGCTGGGGCCCGGCCCAGGCCGGCGTGCCGGCGGACTACGCCATCTCGGTCGTCATCCCCGAGGCCGGCTTCGGCGGCGAGGTCGCCGCACCGCTCGCGTTCCGCATCCTGGAGCCGGTCTCGAAGGGCGAGCTGACCCCGGCCTGCCCCGTCGCCGACCAGGCGGCCTGCGACCTCGCCTCGCTCGAGGCCGCTCAGGACAGCCGCAACGACACGACGGGCAGCCAGGACTGATGCTGCACGCACGCGCCGGCTCGGACTCGCGCTCCTTCCGCGCCCGTGACCTGTCCTCGCCGTGGCGCCACGTCGACGTCGTGCTGGCGGTGGTCACCGGCCTGATCATCCTGTTCGGCGTCGTCATGGTGTTCAGCGCCACACGCCGCTTCGACGGCGGCATCAGCATCGTGGCGCGCCAGGGCCTGTTCATCCTGGTGGGCGTCGGCGCGATGGCCGGCGTCTCACTCGTCGACTACCGCCGCATCGCGGACTGGTGGCAGGTCATCTACGGCGGCTCGCTCATCCTGCTGGGCGGCGTGCTGACCCCGCTCGGCTCGCTCGGCGCGTTCGGCACGCGCGGCTGGTACGAGTTCGGCCCGATCGTGTTCCAGCCGGTCGAGATCGCGAAGCTGGCGACGATCATCGCAGTGGCGGCCTACCTCGGCTCCGCCGACCGTGTCGACGTCCGGCGCCTCGGCGTCGCGCTCCTGCTGCTCGCCCTGCCGATGGGACTCACGCTCCTGCAGCCGGACCTCGGCTCCTCGCTCGTGTTCATCGTCGTGGGCATGGGCATGCTCGTGGTCGGCGGCGTGCGCCTGCGCCACCTGGCGGTGCTCGTGCTCGTCGGCCTGGTCGGCGTGTTCGGCATCCTCCAGAGCAACGCGCTCGACGAGTACCAGCGCGACCGCCTGATCGCGTTCGCCAACCCCGACGGGGTGTCCGAGCGTGCGATCTACAACGTGAAGCAAGCGCAGACGGCGATCTCGTCGGGTGGCCTCACCGGCTACGGCTTCGGCAACGGCCCGTCCACCCGGCTCGGCTACGTGCCCGCCCAGCAGACCGACTTCATCTTCACCGTGGCAGGGGAGGAGTTCGGCTTCGTCGGCGCCGGTGCGCTGCTGGCGCTGTACTCGATCATGATCTGGCGGATCTGGCGGATCGCCCAGCTGGCGGCGGACCCGATGGGGACGCTGCTGTGCATCGGGGTCATGTCGATGCTGCTGTTCCACATCTTCGAGAACGTGGGCATGAACCTCGGCATCATGCCGATCACGGGCATCCCCCTGCCCCTGGTGTCCCAGGGCGGCTCGTCGGTGGTCGCTGCCTGCATCGCGCTCGGGCTCGTGCAGTCCGTGCACATGCACCGGTACTCCTGACCTGAGCGAACTCTCAGCTCGTGGCGTCGTCGGACGTCCGTGCGCGGCGTGCCACACGGCCGACGTCGGTCGGAGGTGGCGCCGAGGTGGACCCGCGCCCACGGCGGGGTTTCCGGACGGCGGCGGAGCGGCCGGTACAGTTGGCTCACCATGTCCGACACCCTGCTCGGGACCGCTCCGGTCCCGACCCACAGGAACCACATCCTCAGGTTGCTGCTGGACTCGCTGCGCCTCGCGGTGCAGGTGGGTGCCTGTGGACGGCGGACCAGGTCCCGTGCCGGCGCGACGCCCCGTGGCGTCGTGCGCACGACGACGGTCCACCAGGACGTGGCGCACATCTCGCGCACGCCCGTTACGGCTGCCCCTCGGG
>JAFAFZ010000135.1 GCA_023423215.1 Actinomycetes bacterium | reverse complement strand
GTCCAGCTGGTGTCGCTCGAAGAACTCCCAGATCACCTCGGTCGCGTCGAGCTCCGTGGTGGTGGGCCCGACGATGAACCCGATGATGCCGAAGAACCAGCTCCCCGGCCAGGAGTGGCCGCCGTTGTCGATCCGGTAGAACTCGGCAGCCGAGTCGACCGCCGTGCAGTCCCACGTGAAGCGCGTGACCTCGCCCCCGGTGCCGGGGTCCACACCGAGCGACGTCGCTGCCGGTGTGTCCACGCAGCCGTACTTCCGCGCGATCTCCTGGGGCACGCCCTCGAAGAGCGAGTACGGAAGGATCCAGTCGGCGGTGCCGTGGAACGTCACGAACGGGACCTTGCGCTCGGTCGCGGTGCACGGGTTGCGGATGCCAGCGACCGGTGCCGCTGCAGCGAAGGTGTTCGGCCGCATGCACATCAGCATCGACGTCATCGAGGCGCCGAACGACAGCCCCGTGATGTACACCCGTGAGCGGTCCAAGCAGAGCGTGTCCCCCAGCTCCGCCACCAGCTCGTCGATGAACTGCAGGTCGGGATTGGCCTCGTCCAGCGCGACGTCCCAGTTGAAGCCGTCGTTCGCGCCGGTCGGGAAGGCGACGGCGAAGCCCTCGGTCCTCGCGAGCTCGCTGAACTGCGTCGCGAACGGGTGGGTGCCGACCGACCCTTCGATCAGACCGTGGAAGTCGAGCACGAGCGGGATCGGCGTCGTGGTGCCCGACGTGTGCTGCGGCGGCACGGTCAGGGTGTAGCGACGGGAGCGGCCGTCGACCGAGAGCGTGCGCGCCTCGTCGGTGACCTGATCCTGCGTCGTGGTGCCGCACCCGGGCGAGGGGCCGGTGACGCCCGCTGGCGGGTTCGTCGTCACCGGCGCGCACGCGGCGCCGACCAGCGCGGCCAAGGTGACCAGCACCAACGCGACCACGACCTTCGTTCGACCCTGCATCGCTCGCTCCCCCACCGACGTGGCGCCCGACCCGCCCGGCCGCCGTCCCTCCGTCGCGCCGGACGCTACCGACGATGGCGCATCCCGTCGACCGGAGATGACGGAATCGACCACCGATCCAGCGCAGCGTCCTCGACGGTCGAAACCCTGGTGGCGTCGACGGATGCGGCCCGTACCGTTGACGACTCATGCTCCTGACGCTCTCGACCGATCTCCGGCCCGCCACCGACCTCGGCTACCTCCTGCACAAGAACCCTGCCCGGATGCAGTCCACGCAGCTGAGCTTCGGTGTGGCGCACGTGCTCTATCCCGAAGCGAGCGACGAGCGCTGCACCGTGGCGCTCTTGGTGGACGTCGACGCGATCGGGCTGCTGCGCGCGCCCCGCAAGGGCACGCGGACGGCATCGATGTTCGACTACGTCAGCGACCGGCCCTACGCCGCCAGCTCGTTCCTGTCCTCTGCGATCGGCAAGGTGTTCGGCACCGCGCTGACGGGTCGCTCGAAGGAGCGCCCGGAGCTGGCGGCGACACCCATCCCGCTGCGCATCGAGGTTCCCGTCGTCGCCTGCCGCGGTGGTGACGGCGGCGCGCAGATCCTCGATCGCCTCTTCGGCCCGCTGGGATGGACGGTCGAGAGTGACCCGATCCCGCTCGACCCGACGCAGCCGGAGTGGGGTGACGGCCCGTACCGTTCGCTCGCACTCACCGGCACGCTCCGTCTCCAGGACGCACTCGAACACCTGTACGTCCTGTTGCCGGTGCTCGACGGCGACAAGCACTACTGGGTCGACTCGGAGGAGATCGATCGTCTGCTGCGGCGCGGCGGAGCGTGGCTCGCTGCCCACCCCGACCGGGAGCTGATCGCGCGTCGGTACCTGCGGCACGACCGACGCCTGGCGGACGACGCGCTCGCCCGCCTTGCCGAGCTCGACGGCACGACGCCGGCCGATCCAGGCGAGCTCGAGGACGCGGCCGACGCCGTGGAGCAGGCCGTCGAGGAGCGGATCAGCCTGAACGACCAGCGCCTCGACGCCGTCATCGCAGCCATCACCGAGTCCGGCGCCCGATCGGTCGTCGACCTCGGGTGCGGAGAAGGTCGATTGATCCGACGTCTGCTGGCAGAAACCTCGATCGGCCGCCTGCTCGGCGTCGACGTCTCCCATCGCTCGCTCGCGACGGCGGCTCGTCGCCTGCGGTTGGATCAGATGGCACCGCGGCAGGCAGAGCGGATCACGCTGCACCAGGGTGGGCTCACGTACACCGACCCGGCGATCGCCGGGTTCGACGTCGCAGTGCTGATGGAGGTGGTCGAACACGTCGACCCGTGGCGACTCGACGCGCTCGAACGAGTCGTCGTGGGCGCTGCCGCGCCATCCAGCCTGATCGTGACGACACCCAACGCCGAGTACAACGTCCTCTTCGAGGGGATGGCCCCGGGAACGCTGCGGCACGCCGACCATCGGTTCGAGTGGACCCGTGCGCAGTTCCAGGAGTGGTGCGACGGCGTCGCCCGTCGCCACGGCTACCGAGTGGCCCACCACCCCATCGGTCCGGTCGACGACCGGCTCGGGTCTCCGACGCAGATGGCGGTGTTCGCACGATGACCGATCGACGCACACGCATCGTCAAGGTCCCCGACCTCAGTCTCGTCGTCCTCGTCGGCGTGTCGGGATCCGGCAAGTCGACCTTCGCCCGCGAGCACTTCCTGCCCACCGAGGTCGTCAGCTCGGACGCCTGTCGAGCGCTGGTGAGCGACGACGAGAACGACCAGACCGCGACGGAGTCCGCCTTCGCCGTCCTGCACGCCGTCGTGTCCGAGCGACTTCGACTCGGGAAGCTGACGGTCATCGACGCGACGAACGTGCAACGAGATGCGCGAGCGTCGCTGATCCGACTCGCCCGAGAGTTCCACGTGCTGCCGGTCGCCGTCGTGCTCGACGTCCCAGCCGAGCTGTGTCAGATCCGGAACGGCGAGCGGCCCGATCGCCACTTCGGCGTCCACGTCGTCCGCAACCAGTCCAAGGCGCTTCGACGCTCCCTCAAGCACCTGGAACGAGAGGGGTTTCGCCGTGTGTTCCACCTGCGCGGGATCGACGAGATCGCCGAGGCGACCGTGGAGCGGGAGCGGCGCTGGACCGACCGGCGCGATCTCCACGGACCGTTCGACATCGTCGGTGACGTCCACGGCTGTGCTGACGAGCTCTCCGAACTGCTGGAGCGGCTCGGGTACCGGATCAGCCCGCAGAGTGACGGCGCTTCCCATCCCGACGGACGCAAGGCCATCTTCGTCGGTGACCTGGTCGATCGTGGCCCAGCTTCTCCGGCCGTACTCCGGCTCGTCATGGGCATGGTCGCCTCGGGCGACGCGCTCTGCGTCCCGGGCAACCACGAGAACAAGCTCGCTCGCGCGCTCGCGGGTCGAAACGTGCAGGTGAGCCACGGGCTCGCCGAGACGCTCGCGCAGCTCACCGACGAGCCCCCGGAGTTCGCTGCAGAGGTGCGCTCCTTCATCGACGGCCTCGTCAGCCACGTGGCTCTCGACGACGGCCGGCTCGTCGTCGCCCACGCCGGCCTGCGCCACGAGATGCACAACCGGCAGTCGGGCGCTGTGCGCAGCTTCGCCCTCTACGGGGACACCACCGGCGAGACCGACGAGTACGGCCTGCCCGTGAGGTACCCGTGGGCCGAGGAGTACCGCGGTGACGCAGCAGTCGTGTACGGGCACACGCCGGTGCCCGAAGCGGTGTGGCTGAACAACACGATCTGCCTGGACACCGGGTGCGTGTTCGGCGGCTCGTTGACGGCACTGCGCTGGCCCGAGCGCGAGCTGGTGTCCGTTGCAGCGCACGAGACGTACTGGGAGCCTGCGCGGCCCCTCACGTCGGTCGCCACGCGCCGCGAGCCGCTGGACCTGGCACTGTCCGACGTCGCCGGCACGCATCGCATCGAGACCCGCCTCGGTCGCACGATCACCATCCGGGAAGAGAACTCCGCTGCCGCGCTCGAGGTGATGAGCCGCTTCGCGGTCGATCCGCGTTGGCTGCTCTACCTGCCGCCGACGATGGCGCCGAGCGCGACGTCGAGCCGAGAGGGCGTGCTGGAGCATCCGGACGAGGCGTTCGACGCGTTTCGTCGGGACGGCGTCTCGCAGCTGGTCTGCGAGGAGAAGCACATGGGGTCGCGTGCCGTCGTCGTGGTGTGCCGCGACGACGAGGTCGCGACGCGGCGCTTCGACGTGCCGCCGGGTTCGAACGGCGGCGTCATCCTGACGCGCACCGGCCGACGCTTCTTCAGTGACGATGACGTCGAGCTTGCGCTGCTCGACAAGGTGCGCGCCGCCATCTCGTCGATCGATCTCTGGACCGAGCTCGCGACGGACTGGCTGGCGTTCGACGCCGAGCTCCTCCCGTGGTCGGCCAAGGCGGGCGAGCTGCTCGTCCGCCAGTACGCGCCCACGGGTGCCGCCGCGACCGCGATGCTGCCGAAGGCGACCCGACTGCTCGCTCAGACGGCGTCTCGAGGCGTCGACCTGGACGGGCTGGATGCGCGCACGGAGCGACGCGCTGACCTCGCGCGGCGCTACGTCGACGCCTACCGTCACTACTGCTGGCCGGTCGACGGGGTGGACGATCTCCGCCTCGCGCCGTTCGTCGTTCTCGCCGGCGAAGGCCGTGCCCACGCGACCCGCCCGCACTCTTGGCACCTCGAACTGCTCGACCGTCTGTGTGTCGCCGACCCGTCGACCTTTCGTCCGACGGAACGACGCATGGTCGACCTCGACGACCCCACCAGCGTCGGCCAGGGCATCGAGTGGTGGACCTCATCCACCGCAGCGGGCGGTGAGGGCATGGTCGTGAAGCCGGCCGACACGGTCGTCGAGACGTCGAGAGGGCTGGTGCACCCCGGCATCAAGTGCCGCGGACCGGAGTACCTGCGGATCATCTACGGGCCGGAATACAGCGAGCCGCACAACCTGGAGCGGCTGCGTCAGCGAAGCCTCGGCCACAAGCGTGCGCTGGCGTTGCGCGAGTACGCGCTGGGCATCGAGGCGCTCGAACGGTTCGTCGCGGGTGAGCCGCTGCACCGCGTGCACGAGTGCGTGTTCGGCATCCTGGCGCTCGAGAGCGAGCCCGTGGACCCGACGCTCTGATGGGGACCATCGAGCTCCCGGACCTTCCGGCCTCGACGATCCTGCTCGTCGAGGTGGGATCGACAGCGCACGGAACGGGGATCCCGGGCGGCGAGGACTACGACCAGCTCGGTGTGGTCGTCGAGACACCCCAGCAGGTGCTCGGGCTGGATGAGCGTGGCTTCGCGACGGTCATGCAGCGAACGCAGCCAGAAGGCGCGCGGTCTGGTCCCGGCGACATCGACCGAACGCTGTACCCGCTGCGGCGTTTCCTCCGCCTCGCGGCGTCCGGCAACCCCTCGATCCTCATGGCGATGTGGGCGCCAGTCGACCACGCCACCGACGCCGGCCGCTCGTTGCAGGCTCTGGGCGACTCGTTCATTGGACGCCACATCGTGCCGCGCTACCGCGGCTACATGCAGTCCCAGGCCCGGCGGCTCCTCGGAACGGCGGGAGGGACCCATGGTCGGCCTCGCCCCGAGCTGGTCGCCGCCCACGGCTACGACACCAAGTACGCGATGCACAGCGCACGTCTCGGCTACCAGTGCATCGAGCTGCTGACGACCGGACGACTCGAGCTGCCCGTGCAGGGCCCGCCGGCCGACTGGTTGCGGGCCGTGCGGCGCGGCGAGATCGAATTCGGCGAGTGGTGGGAACGTGTCCTCGCCCTCGACGTCCGACTGGCCGAGCTCCAAACGGACGGTCGGCTCCCGGAAGGTCCCGACCGGGACCGCATCGAACGCTTCTCGATCGAGACGCACCGGTCCATGTGGGACGGCTCAGCAGCACCTCTGTCCGGCTGACGTCAGTCCGCCGCGACGTCCTCGATCCGTCCGCCGCGGCAACGGCGGACCTGGCTACGCTGCGCCGACCTGGAGAGGGAGCGACGGATGCGGCGATCGATGTTGGGTGGACTCGTGGCGCTGATGGCGCTGGTGCTGACGGCGTGCCCGACGGCCACGCCGCCCGGCTACTCCCCGCCCAAGGTCGTCTCGGTCGACGTCGCACCGGCGCCGGTCCAGGCCGGTGGGACCGTGACGATCACGATCGAGGCGACGAGCGCGCTCTCGATCAACGGAGCGTTCGCCCGGTTCCTCATCACTCCGTCGGGCAACAGCCTCTCCGCCGGCGACTTCTGCGAGATGACCACGACGCCGCTCGGCAGCTTCCGCCACGTCCAGGCGGTGGCCACGTGCGACGTCCCGACGTTCGCCACGAACGGCACCTGGCGCCTCGAGTACTACCTCAACGACAGCGAGCCGCCGACGGGGATGCGACCGGGTCTGACCGCTCGTGCCGCCTTCGAAGTCGCCGGAGGTACCGAGGACCGCCGTCCTCCGCAGCTGCTCAGCCACTCCTTCGAGCCGACCGTCGTGGACCAGGAGACGACGTTCACCTTGCACCTCCGGCTCCGGGACGATGCCCCGGCGAGGATCGGGAGGTACTACCGGCCCATGTCCTTCGTGTTCCAGAAGCTGTTCAGCCCGCAGTCCACCTTCCTGTGCGGCAATCCCATCTACTCCCCGGTGTCAGCGACGGACGTCGACGTCCTGGTGACCTGCACACCGCAGCTCTACCAGGTGTCCGGACGGGCCGAGGCGGGTCCTCACCAGACATCGCTGCTCGTCAGCGACGCGCTCGGCCACGAGGGCACCTACGACCTCGCGATCGACGTGCAGCCCGCTCCCTGATCGACCGGGCGCCGACGTCTCGCGCCGGACGGCGCGAGCTCAGCCGTTCGTGGCGGTTGCGGCGTCCTCTTCGCGCAGGCGCGGCACGCCGAAGCGGTTCGGCTTCAGACCGGTCTTGCCGTCGTAGAACGCCCGGATCCGGTCCATGTCCGCAGTGACGTCACCCGTCGGCGTGATCACCGGTCCGAAGCCGCCGGTGCGGGTCGAGCGGTCGACGAACGCGCACACGATCGGCACGCCGGCCTGCAGGGCGATCTGGTAGAAGCCGGACTTCCAGTACTCGACCGCGCCACGGGTCCCCTCGGCGGGCACGACGAGCACGAGGCGGTCGTGTTGAGCGAACTCGGCGGCCAGGTCGCCGACCAGGCCGTTGCTGTTGGAGCGCTGCACCGAGATGCCGCCGAGCGCCCGGAAGATGGGACCGAGCACCGGGTTGAACATCTGCGCCTTGCCGAGCCACCGGATGTCGATGTCGGACACCCCTGCCATCGCGAGCGTGATCGGGAAGTCCCAGTTGCTCGTGTGGGGCGCGGCGATCATCACGCAGCGGTCCGGGATCGGCTCCTGCTGCACGACCTTCCAACGCCACAGGAACAACCAGATCTTCGAGAGGAGGGTTCGCACCGACGCACCGTACCGAGCGACCGTCCAATTCCCTCAGTCGAGGAGCTGGCGGCGCTGCGCGGGTCCTCAGGAGGACGGCGCACCCCCCCGCCGATGGCGAGGTATGCACCCTTGTCGGCGAGGCTAACGAGTGTTAGCAAGTTCCATCGAGCCGGGACCAGAGCCGACACCGGAGCCGAAGTGGGGGGACCGTGGACCGCAGCGCCGTGCACGCCGACGAGCCGATCATCCTCATCTCGTCCGACAGCCACATCGGGCCGCGAGCGAGCGAGCTCCGCCCCTACTGCCCCCGCGGTCTGCTCGACCGGTTCGACGACTTCATGTCGAGCGCCGAGGCGTCCTGGCAGGCCGTGCTCGACGGGTTCGAGGGCCGCTCCAGCGAGGACTTCACCCGGAACACGGCGACCCCGGGGCACCACGACGGCGCCGCTCGGCGTGCCGACATGGACCTCGACGGCGTCGCTGCCGAGGTCATCTTCCACGGCAGCCAGAACGGCCAGCCGATCCCCTTCCACGGCTTCTCGGACGTCGCATCGGGTCGCCGCGACTCGGCGGGACCCGAGCTCGCACTCGACGGCCTGCGGATCTACAACCGCTGGCTCGCGGCGTTCTGCGCCGAAGCGCCCGACCGCCACCTCGGTCTGGCGCACCTGCCGATGTGGGACCCCGCCGCCGCAGCACGAGAGGCGGAGGCCGCGGCCGATGCCGGCTTGCGTGGCGTGAACTTCCCTGCGCCGCGCCCCGACCTCGCCCCCTACAACGATCCCGTCTGGGAGGACCTCTGGCGGGTGTGCGAAGAACGTCGCCTGCCGCTCGCGACCCACGCGGGCAGCGGCGGTTCGACGACCGAGTACTCCGGCGCGGAGGCCGAGGCGCTGCAGGCCCTGGAGCACGGCGGGTGGTTCGCCCGTCGAGCGCTGCACTGGCTGATCCTCGGTGGCGTGTTCGAGCGGCACCCCGACCTGACGTTGGTGCTGGCCGAGCAGCCGGGCATCTGGTGGCGTTCCGCGCTGGTCGAGATGGACTCGGTGCACGAGATGCAGCGGGACGTCCTGCGCGAGCGGGTGCCGCTGCGGCCCAGCGAGTACGCAGAGCGCAACGTGATGATCGGCGCCAGCTTCCTCGCGCGGTTCGAGGCCGAGGAGGCGATCCGGTCGGGCTACGCCGGGCAGGTCATGTGGGGATCGGACTACCCGCACATGGAGGGGACGTTCCAGCACACGCCCGACCGTCAGGGCGAGAGCATCGGCCGCCTCGCGTTGCGCTTCACCTTCGGCGGACTCCCCGGCGACCAGATCCGAGCGATGGCCGGCCTGAACGCGGCTCGCACCTTCTCGTGCAACGTCGAGGCGCTGGGACGGATCGCGGAGCGCATCGGCGCCCCGTCGGTCGCTGAGCTCGGGGACGGCCGGGACCGGGCGGAGGTGCCGGAACCAGCGGGGCTGCTCGCCTTCCGGACGATGGGTCCGTGGGCCTGACCTGAGCGTTCGCGCGGGCACGCCGTGCGCGACGGAGCGATGTGCCTAAGGTGCCCGCGTGTTGAACGTCGCCATGCTGCGCGGGATCGGTCCCGGAGATCCGAAGTTGCGCAACGCCGTCCTCGTCGAGGTGCTCGAGGGCGCCGGTCTCGAGGACGTGCGCTCGGTGATCTCGAGCGGCAACTACGTGTTCCGCAGCGACGAGCGCAACGCTCGTCGGATCGAGCGGGCGATCGAGGCGGCCCTGCACGACCACGTGGGCCGGCCGATCCCGGCGATCGTCCGCACCCGCCGCCAGATCGAGGGCCTGACCCGCCTGGACGTGTTCGACGGCTACGACGACGGACCCACCGAACGCTGCAACGTCACCTTCCTCCAACGTCGGCCGTCCTCGTCGGCCTCGATGCCGGAGGAAGGTGACGGCTACCGGGTCCTTGCGGTGCAGCGCCAGTGCGTGTTCTTCCTCGTGGACGCCAGCCGGCAGAAGACGCCCGACGTCATGGCGCAGCTCGAGAAGGTCTACGGCTCCCGGATCACGACCCGGACCTGGAAGACCGTGCACCGCATCGCCCGGGCGTTCGAGTCCTGACCGGATCGGTCGCGTCGCACGCCGGCGACGCGCCGTCCGTCAGTCGAACGGGGGGTACACGCCGGTCAGGCAGATGTAGAACGGCGGACCGGAGTCGGTCGGCTCCAGCTGCGGCAGCGCGAACGTCACCTTCCCGTCACCGCCGAACTGGTTTCCCAGGATGCTGTAGAGCGCCGAGTTCTGGTTGATGGGCATGATCTGCCCGCGACACAGCGCCAGACCTGCGCTGGGCGACGCCTCGCGTCGGATCTCACCGAGCATCATGCGGGCACCTCTGACTTCATCGGGACCAACGTGGGGACCGCTCCGGCGTTCGAGATGCCGTAGAAGAGCGATGGTGCGGGTGCCGGCAGGTCGGGCACGGCGAAGCTCTGCACTCCGTCGCCGCCGAACGCGGAGCCGAGCAGCGAGAACAGCGCGGGGAACTCCGGCACCGGGAGCAACCGACCGTCGCACGGCACGAGGTCGGCCTCTGCGTACTGGCCGCCACGGGCGGCCGGGATGTAGATCGAGATCTGGCCGACGAGCGGCATTGCGTCGTCGGGGACGGGCGGCTGCTGCGACGGCATCGGCCCGGTGTTGGCGATGAACCACTGCACCCCGTCAGCAGGTGCTGCCACGTCCGGGAGCGTGAGGGTCGCGTCGCTCCCGCTCCCGCTGATCCCGAGCATGCTGGCCAGCCCCTGGTTCGCCGGCGTGCCGGGCGGTCCGCACGTGCCCGCTCGATCCGGTGCCGTCGACCCGCAGGGTCGCGCCGTTGCACGGGTAGAAGTACTGGAAGTCGGTCGAGTCGGACGCGATCGAACGACCGTCGACGACGGGGAACAGGAAGGTCTCACCGAGGTACTGCACGGGTCTCCTCGCTCGTGGTCGTGCCGACGAGCCGTCGGCCGGGGCGGCGGTGGGCGCTCACTGGAGCGAGCCGATCGCCAAGGGACGGGCGGCGACGATCAGGCCGTCGGGCCCCAGGTGCAGACCGCGGGCGGTGCCGCCAACGTGGCCGAGCACCTCGAGGCCTTCGGCGTCGGTCGAGCCGTCCAGCCTGGTCCGGGCCAGTCGCCCGTCGTGGGACACCAGGTACACCTGGTCCCCGTCGACGGCGATGTCCACCGTGGTGAAGTGCGCGGGCAGGTCGATCGTGCGGAGCCAGGCGCCGTCCAGGTCGCGGACCTGCACGCGCGGGGCGAGGGCCTCGACGACGACCAGCTCGTCCGCGACCACCTCGAGCGCGATGATCCCGACGAAGGGTCGATCCGACCCGAAGCCACCGATCAGCTCACCAGCGACGCCGTCGGCGGAGAAGGGCACCACGCCGGACCGACCGGCGTCGGCCACGAAGGCTCGACCGTCGGGAGCGACCGCGACGGCAGCGGGCCGGCGCAGCGGCACGGCGGCGGCCTCGGGGGCGCCGACGACCTTCGCCAACTCACCGGTCGCCGACAGCACCTGGACACGTCGGTTGCCGGTGTCGACGATCCAGAACGACCCGTCGGGACCGAGCGCCGCTCCGCCGATCAGCTGGAACCGGCCGGGTTCGCTGCCGGTGCCACCCGCGGTCCAGAGGGGCGCGCCGTTGTCGACCAGGGTGACGGTGTCCGCGGCTGCGCCGAGTCGCAGCACCCGCCCGTTGCCCAGCGCCAGGAGCGTGGTGTCGGACAGCACGCCGTCGATCTCGCTCGGACGGCCCCCTGGAGTGAGGTCCGCAACCGGCTCGCCGTTCGGCGGAGCCGAGGCTCTTCCGTCACCTGCAGCCTGCCCGGACCACGACTCGTCGGTCGTGCAGGCCGCCAGGCCGACCGCTCCGAGCGACGCCGAGCCGACGAGCATGCTGCGCCGAGAGAAGTTCATTCCGACGACGGTATCGAGCGCTCCTCGAAACCCCTCCCGTCGCCAGCGACTACTTCTCCCGCGTCAGGGCAGCGATCGGCGGAGCACGACGAGCGGACCTACGAGCGGTCCAACCAGTCCGTCGCCGGCTCGGACGCCAGGCCGGGGCTCCAGAAGTACCCCTGGCCGTACGTGCACCCGAGCTCGACCAGCGTGCGCCGCTGGGTCTCGGTCTCGACGCCCTCGGCCAACACGTCCAGGCGCAGGGTGTGGGCCAGGCTGACGATGGCCTGCACGATCGAGGTGTCCTCGGCCTCGACGCCCAGGCCGTCGACGAACGAACGGTCGATCTTCAGCGTGTCCACCGGGAGACGCTTCAGGTAGCTGAGCGACGAGTAACCGGTCCCGAAGTCGTCGATGGCGAGCGTGATCCCGTGCGCCCGCAGCGCCGCCATGGTGTGCATCGACTGCTCGACCGAGTCCATCACCACGCTCTCGGTGAGCTCCAGGTGCAGGGCAGAGGCCGGCACGCCGGAGTCCTCGAGCGCCGCGACGACCCGGTCGACCAGGTCGGGGCTCTCGGCCTGGCGGGCGGACAGGTTGACCGCGACCCAGAGGTGCTCGTGCCCCTCGGCGCGCCACCGTGCGATCTGGGCCAGCGACGCGCGCAGGATCCACTCCCCGATCGGCAGGATCAGGCCGGTCTCCTCGGCGATGGGGATGAACTCGTCCGGCCGGACCGAGCCCAGCACCGGGTTGTCCCATCGCACGAGCGCCTCGAACCCGACGGTGCGCGAGCTCGCCAGGTCGATCACCGGTTGGTAGACGACGGACAGCTCGTCGCGATCGACCGCCCCCCGCAGCTGCTCGCTCACGTCGAGCCGACGGCGGCTGCTGGCCTGCAGCGCACCGTCGAACAGCGCGAACCGTGCTCGACCGCTCGCCTTCGCGTGGTACATGGCGGTGTCGGCGTCGCGGAACATGCGGTCCGCGGTGTCGGCCGCGTCGCTCAACGCGATCCCGACGCTCATCGTCAGCTGGAAGTCGCGCCGGTCGATGACGACGGGCTGCTCGAGCGAGGCGAGCAGGCGCTCGCCCAGCGCGACGCAGTCGTCCAGGTCGGTCGGCACGCAGCGGATGACCGCGAACTCGTCGCCGCCGAAGCGTGCGATCAGCTCGCCGGGCTCCAGCGCCGCCTCGAAGCGTCGTGCCGCAGCGCGCAGCACCTCGTCCCCGGCCGAGTGGCCGAGCGAGTCGTTGATGACCTTGAACTGGTCCAGGTCGAGCAGCGCCACGGCGAGACGGCGATCGGCGTGCGCTGACGCGGCCAGCTCGTCGTCCAGGCGTTGCGTCAGCAGCGTGCGGTTCGCCAGGCCGGTGAGCGGGTCGTGGAACGCGAGGTGCTCGATCGCGAGCTCGGCCTCACGACGGTCCGTGATGTCGAGCATCGTGCCGTTGATGTGGCGGTCGGACGGGTCCCGGAAACGGCTGGTGCGGGTGACGACCCACCGCACCTCGCCGTCGGGTCGCACGACCCGATGGGTGATCTCGACCGAGGCGTCGCCGGCGATCACCCGACCGAGCCCTTCCATGATCCGTCCACGATCGTCCTCGTGCACGAAGCTGAAGTCCTGGAACGGCTCGGCGTTCGGCGGACGATCGAGGATGCGCCAGAACTCCTCGGACACCGTGATGACGTTCGACTCCAGGTCGACCTCGAAGCTGCCGAGCATCGCGGACGCCTGGGCGTCGACGAGGCGCCGATGCTCGGCCTCGACGCGTCGCGCGAGCTCGACCCGCTCGGTGATGTCGCGTGCGATCGTCGACGTGCCCACCACCTCACCCGTGCGGTCGCGCAACGGCGAGACCGTGACCGAGAGCTCGACCGCCGTGCCGTCGGCCCGCCGACCGGTGGTCTCGACCTCCGCGACCTTGCCACCCTCACGGATGCGCTCCAGCATGCCGCCGATCGCGAACGCGTCCGACGGCGGTGCGAGCACCCGGACGTCGCTGCCCAGGATCTCGTCGGGTTCGTAGCCGAACAGGCGTGTGGCCGCGTCGTTCCAGGTCGTGATGGTGCCCGAGAGATCGTTCGAGAAGATGGCGTCGCTCGAGGACGACACGATGGAGGACAGCAGGGCCGCGGTGGCGTCGCTGCGCAGGCGCTCCGAGATGTCCGAGGACACCGCGATGACCGCGACGAGCTCTCCCTGGTCGTCGTAGAGCGGGGTGTTCGTCGTGAAGGCGGGGAACGTCCGGCCGTCCTTGCCCTGCAGCCAGAACTCACCGGACCAGGTGCGGCCGGCCTGGACGGTCTCGAGCAGCTCGTGGCCCTGCTCCTCCCACCCGGGAGCCGGGGGCAGCAGCGTGCCGACGGTGGCGCCGACGGCCTCGGCAGCAGCGAACCCGTAGAGCCGCTCCGCCGCGGCGTTCCAGTACAGGATCGTCCCGTGACCGTCGTAGGCGACGATGGACTGGCCGGCGGCACCCAGCATGCGGGCCTGGAACTCGACCGCACGCTGGGCCTCGTGGCGGGTCGTGATGTCGCGCAGGATGCCGACGATCGACCCGACGCCCGGGTCGTCGATCAGGTTCGTGACGACCGCCTCGATCCAGCGCGTCTCGCCGTCCGCCCGGATCATGCGGAACTCCGAGCGCACGTCGTCACCTCGGTCGACGACCGCCCCGAGCTGGTCCACGGCACGCTCGAGGTCGTCGGGGTGGACCAGGCTGAGCCCGTTCGACCCGACCAGTGCAGAGGGGTCGAGTCCGAACACCATGTCCATCGTCGGGCTGGCCCAGGTGATCGTGCCCTCCGGGTCGGCGAAGAGCACGACGTCCCCGGACGCCTCGATCACGGCGTCGAGTCGCGTCCACTCCGCGTACACCGGGTCGAGCTGGGTCAGGTCGGTGCCCGTCGGGTCCGCCGCAGCGCCCGACGAGGCGCCGGGCTCGCCCGTCGTCGACGAGCGTCGAC
>JAFAFZ010000090.1 GCA_023423215.1 Actinomycetes bacterium | reverse complement strand
CTCCAGGACCGCGGCGCTCCAGCCGCCGAGCAGATCGGCCAGGGCGACGGTGCCCTCGACCCGGCGGCCCGGGTCGCCGCCGAGGCGCACGGTCCAGGTCCCCGGTGGGAGCTCCAGGTGGGTGGCGGCGTCGAGCGAGCCGTGCGCCGTGCGCCGTGTGACCACGGCGGCCACGTCCTCGCCGCGCCGGAAGGCGAGCGTGCGACCGGCGTCCTCACCGACGACCGCGAGCGGCTCGTAGCCGCCGGACGTGCAGCACTCGGCGTGTCGGCGGCGCACGTCCAGGGCCGCGACGCCCGCGGCCAGCTTGGCGCGCTCGTCCTCGGGTCCCACCGTCGGGCCGCCGCGCAGCTCGTCGACCACCGACCGCAGTCGGGACAGGTCCGGGGCGACGCGGTTGTCGGGGTCGACCAGGCGGAGGTGCCAGTCCTCGCTGCCCCAGTACAGGTCGGGCACGCCCGGGGCCAGGAGCTGGAGCACCTTCTGCGAGATCGCCGTCGCACGCCCCGGTGCGTCGACCTCTTCGGTGACGAACCGGTCGACCGCTCGGCGCAGCAGGTCATCGGTGCACATCGCGTGCACGAGGTCGTGCACCGCCGCCTCGTAGGGCTCGTCGACGCGGGTCCAGGCGGTGTGGTCCTTCGCCTCGCGGATCGCCTTGGTGGCGTAGGCCTGCAGCCGCTCCTCGTCCAGCGGATGCGCGCCCACGAGCGTCTGCAGCAGCAGGTAGCGCGTGCGCCGGTCGACCGCGCCCTCGGCGTCCAGCTCGTCCAGGCGATCCATCGCAGCGCGCGCGACCTCGGCCCAGCGCTCGGGCCGCTCGGTCAGGACCGAGAGCCGGGCGCGCACGTCCTCGCTGCGCTTGGTGTCGTGGGTCGAGAGCGCCGTCATGGTCCTCGGGGACAGCTCCTGGAGGCGTTGCAGCTCGGCGTGCAGCTCACGGGACTCGAGCCCGCTCGCGAAGGGGTCCGCCCCCACCTCGCAGCGCGAGACCAGGCGGACCTCCCGGTAGAAGGCGGTGTCCTCCTTGCCCTTGGCCATCGCCGGACCCGTCAGCTGCTCGACCCGCGCGCGGACCGTCGCCGCCTCGGGCAGCTCGCCGTCGAGGCGACCGACGAGGATCGAGGCGAGCAGGTCCAGCACCTCGGCGTCCAGGTCGGGCCGGGCCGCCTGCGCCATGCCGATCACCGTCGTCACGAGCGCCAGGTCGCGATCGCCTGCGAGCGTGCCGGGCGGCACGTAGGTCCGGTACACGGGATACGCGACCACGACCTCGCGAAGGATCTCGTGCAGCTCGTGGCGGGTGACGTCCCGGAACCGCCGCAGCGACTCGCACAAGCGGAGGAAGGCGTCGGTCGCCCGGTTGAGGTCGGCCGAGAGCATGTCCGAGAGCACCAGCCGCTTGGCCTCGTCGAGCAGCTGCGCCCCGGTCGGGGCCTCGCCGACGAGCTCGTCGCGCAGCTCGCCGAGCTGGCGCAGGCCGTCCGCGTCGACGAACCACCGCCCGAGCAGCTCGGCGACGTCGTAGCCCGTCGTGCCGTCGACCGGCCACTCGGGCGGGAGCTGCTCGCCGTGCTCCAGGATCTTCTCGGCGACGATCCAGCCGTCGTCGCCGAGCAGCGCCCGCAGCTGCTCGAAGTAGCCGGCGGGATCGAGCAGGCCGTCGGGGTGGTCGACGCGCAGACCCTGGACCGAGCCTTGCTCGACCCAGCGCCGCACGGCGACGTGCGTCGCGTCGAACACGGCGGGCCGCTCGACGCGCACCCCGATCAGCTCGTTGACGTCGAAGAAGCGCCGGTACCCGAGGTCCCGTGCCGCCCGCCAGTAGGCGAGCCGGTAGTGCTGCGCCTCGAGCACCTCGTGCACGGCGTCGACGTCCTCGCACAGCTTCGCCAGGTGCTCGTCGACCGCGGCGGCCACGCGCTCCTCGCCCAGGACCCAGGCGAGCGAGTCGTCCAGCGCACGCTGGTGCGCCGGCCGCTCCTGGTCCTCGACCTCGGCGAGGTGGCCGTACGCGTCGCCGAGCACGCGCAGCTCGTCGATGTCGGCGTCCCGGGCGATCTGCGCCAGCACCTCGCCGAGCGACCCGGGGCTGAGCGGAAGGGGACGGTCGTCGATGCACGCCACCAGGTCGCGCTCGCGTCGGCGCAGGGTGAGGCGGTGCGCGTCCAACACGCGTCCGTAGCGGTCGTCCAGCACGGGCAGGACGATGCGCCCGCGCAGGCGGGGCTCGGGGTGGGTCGGGTCGACGTCGAAGACCTCGGCGTGCTCGCTGTGGTCGCCGTTGCGGAGCACGTCCCACCACCAGGGGTTGCTGGCGGGATCGGTCGCCATGTGGTTCGGGACGATGTCGACCACCAGCCCCACGCCGAGCTCGGCCGCGGCGCGTGCGAGGCGGTCGAACGCCTCGTCGCCGCCGAGCGCCGGATCGACGCCGCGCGGGTCGACGCCGTCGTAGCCGTGGGTCGCCCCCGGCACCGCGGTCCGCACCGGCGAGAGGTAGAGGTGGGACACGCCCAGGTCCGCGGCGTGAGCCAGCCAGCCCCGGTCCACGACGTCGTCGAGCGTCAGCCCGTCGCGCAGCTGGAGCCGGTAGGTGGTGACCGGGCGACTCGACGCCGCGGGGGCGTCGGCCGCGTCGCTCATCGCAGCACCTCGAGCACCACGACCGAACGTGGGGCGACCACCAGGCGGGGCGTGCGCACCGGTCGACGGTCACCGATGCGCGGCGACCGGGTGTCCAGCACCCGCTCGTAGCCCCGGCTGCCCGGGATGTCGGGCAGGACCCACCGGGTCGCGCCGTGGTGCGCGTTGAACAGCACCAGGAAGGTGTCGTCGACCACCGGGTGGCCCTGGGGGTCCGGGTCCGGCATCGCCCGGCCGTTCAGCAGCACGCCGAGCGCCTTCGCGAAGCCGGTGTCCCAGTCGGCGTCCTGCATGGGCGAGCCGTCGGGTCGGTACCAGCCGATGTCCCCCACCTGGTCCCCACGCACGCTGCGACCGGTGAACCAGCGACGGCGTCGGAAGACGGGGTGCTCGCGCCGGAGCCGGCTGAGCTGGGCGACGAACTCGACGAGCTCGGCGTTGGTCTCGAGCAGGGACCAGTCCACCCAGCTGAGCTCGTTGTCCTGGCAGTAGACGTTGTTGTTGCCCTGCTGGGTGCGGCCCATCTCGTCGCCCGCCAGCAGCATGGGCACGCCCTGGGACAGCAGCAGCGTGGTGAACAGGTTGCGCAGCTGGCGGCCTCGCAGCTCGAGCACCGCCTCGTCGTCGGTCGGACCTTCGACGCCGCAGTTCCACGACCGGTTGTGCGACTCGCCGTCGTTGCCGTCCTCGCCGTTCGCCTCGTTGTGCTTCTCGTTGTAGCTGACGAGGTCCGCCATCGTGAACCCGTCGTGGGCCGTGATGAAGTTGATGGACGACCCGGGGCTGGAGTCGCCCGCGTACAGGTCCGACGACCCGGTGAAGCGGTAGGCGAACTCGGCGATCGTGGCCGGCTCACCACGCCAGTAGTCGCGCACGGTGTCGCGGTAGCGGCCGTTCCACTCAGACCACATCGGCGGGAAGTTGCCGACCTGGTAGCCGCCCTCGCCGATGTCCCACGGCTCGGCGATCAGCTTGATGCCGCTGACGACCGGGTCCTGCTGGATCAGGTCGAAGAACGGTCCCAGCCGGTCGACCTCGTGCAGGCCGCGGGCCAGGGCCGACGCGAGGTCGAAGCGGAACCCGTCGACGTGCATCTCGGTGACCCAGTACCGCAGGCTGTCCATGACCAGCTGCAGCGTGTGCGGGTGGCGCATGTCGAGCGTGTTGCCGGTGCCGGTGTAGTCCCGGTAGTACCGCGGGTCGTCCTCGACCCGGTAGTACTCGCAGTTGTCGAGCCCGCGCATGCTGAGCATCGGGCCCAGGTGGTTGCCCTCGGCGGTGTGGTTGTAGACGACGTCGAGGATGACCTCGATCCCGGCGGCGTGCAGGGTGCGGACCATGTGCTGGAACTCGGCGACGGGGTCAGGTCCTGCGGCGTACTCGCCGTGCGGTGCGAAGAACCCGATGCTGTTGTAGCCCCAGTAGTTGCGCAGGCCCTTCTCGACCAGGTGGTGGTCGTGCACGAACGCGTGGACCGGCTGCAGCTCGACCGCGGTCACGCCGAGGCGCGTCAGGTGCTCGATGACCGCGGGTTCGGCCAGCCCGGCGTAGGTGCCTCGGACGCGCGGGTCCAGGTCGGGGTGCTGCGCGGTGAAGCCCTTGACGTGCAGCTCGTAGATGAGCGTCTCGTGCATCGGCGTGTCCGGCGGACGGTCGTTGCCCCAGTCGAACCAGGGGCTCACGACGACCGACTTCGGCACGTAGGGCGCGTCGTCGGTCCGCTCGGGTTCGTCGGGTGCGTCGAACCGGTAGCCGAAGCAGGACGGGTCCCAGTCGACCGAGCCGTCGATGCGCCGCGCGTAGGGGTCGAGCAGCAGCTTCGCGTCGTTGTGCCACAGCCCCTCGGCGGGGGCCCAGCGGCCGTGTGCGCGGTAGCCGTAGCGGGTGCCGGCCCCCACCTCCGGCAGGTAGGCGTGCCAGCAGTGGGCGTCGACCTCGGTCAGCGGCACCTGTCGCTCGTTGCCGCCGTCGTCGAAGAGGCACAAGGTCATCGCCTCGGCGCTCGAGCTGAACACCGAGAAGTTGGTGCCGTGGCCGTCATGGGTCGCACCGAGCGGTCGGGCACGACCGGGCCAGGGGGCGGTCGGGTTCACTCGACCCCCACGCCGTAGGCGGTGTCGCCGAGCTCCGCGTGCTCGGAGCGTGGCGGATCGGTCCCGGGCGCTGCCGGCGCCGCGATGGGGTCCTCGTCGCGGCGATCGGCAGGATGGGAACCGCCCTCGGCGCCGGCCCCGGCACCGGGGTGGTCCCCGGAGTCGTCGGGATGGGCCACGTCGGCGGGGTCCAGATCGGGCTCCTGCTCGGCGACCTCGACCGGATCGGCGTCGACGGGCAGGCCGTGCTCGCCGGCCTCGGCCCGCTCGCGCGGGCCGTGCGGGGCGGCGTTCACGGGGTCCGGGCCCGTGGTCGTCAGCGAGGCGCGGTCGGGTGGTGAGGGGTCCATGGGGTGGGGTACCCCGGGCCGTCCTGCGGCAACCGGGTCAGGGGTCACGCGTCCGCCGGAGCGCCGACGGGCTTGCGGTCCCAGTGGCGGTGCAGGGCCATCGCCTCGAAGAACTCCTCGGGCGTCGACACCACGCCGTCGGCATCCAGGCCGATCCCGGTCGCGGCCTGCTGCGACTCGTCGAGCAGCGCCACGGTCTTGTGGTGGCGGTAGGCCTCCTGCACGAACAGGGCACCGGCCTCGTCGGGGTCGGTCGCCAGGACGACGCCGTCGTACTCGACCGGGTCGGTGATGTGCACCGAGCGATCGACCGGAACGCCCTTGGCGAGCTTGCCGAGGTGCGGGCCGACCACGACGACCTCGACACCGAACGGATCGGCGGCCTTGCGCCACGCGTCGACCGTGCGCTTCGGGGTGTCGTCGCTGGCGAGCACCGCCACCTTGCGGCCGTCGATCGGGCCGGGACCGGTGATCATCGACAGCGCCGGCGAGGTGCCCTCGGGCTCGATCGGCGTGCCCTCGGGCGCGTCCAGGCCGAGGTGCGCGGCGACCCGGGTCGCCAGGTCCGCGTCGACCTGGGCGAGGTTGGCGAGCATGCGCTCGTGGATCGTCGGCGCGGTGCACTTGGCCAGCTCGAAGCTGAACGCGGACACGACGTGGTCCTGCTCGACCGGCGTCAGCGAGCGGTAGAAGAGCGTCGCCTGGCTGAAGTGGTCGTCGAAGCTCGCCGGGCGGAGCTTCAGCTTCGGTCCGTCGACCTGTCGCGGCACGTGGGTGTACGCGCCCTCGCCGATGCGGGCGAAGGGGCAGCCGCCGCCCAGCGAGTTCGGCGTGTACGGGGCGATGCCCTCGTGCACCGCCTGCTGCATGAACCCGTCGCGGTTGTTGTCGTTGACGGGGGCCACGGGTCGGTTGATCGGGATCTGCGAGAAGTTCGGGCCGCCGAGCCGCGTCAGCTGCGTGTCCAGGTACGAGAACAGCCGGGCGTGCAGCAGGGGGTCGTCGACGATGTCGATGCCCGGCACCAGGTGGCCCGGGTGGAACGCGATCTGCTCGGTCTCGGCGAAGAAGTTCGCCGGGTTGCGCTCCAGGGTGAGGGTGCCGACGATGCGGACCGGGCAGAGCTCCTCCGGCACGATCTTGGTGGAGTCGAGCAGGTCGATCCCCTCGAAGGTCTCGTCCTCGGAGTCGGGCATGACCTGCACGCCGAGCTGCCACTGCGGCAGGTTGCCCGACGCGATGCGCTCGTACAGGTCCCGGCGGTGGTAGTCGGGGTCGATGCCGCCCAGCTTCTGCGACTCCTCCCACACCAGGCCGTGCGTGCCGGCGACCGGCTTCCAGTGCCACTTCACCAGCGACGTCGAGCCGTCCGGCGCGACGAGCCGGAAGGTGTGCACGCCGAAGCCCTCCATCGTGGCGTAGGACCGCGGGATCGCCCGGTCCGACATCGTCCACATCAACATGTGCGTGGACTCCGGCTGCAACGACACGAAGTCCCAGAACGTGTCGTGAGCGGACTGCGCCTGGGGGATCTCACGGTCGGGTTCCGGCTTCACGGCGTGGACCAGGTCCGGGAACTTCAGACCGTCCTGGATGAAGAACACCGGGATGTTGTTGCCCACGAGGTCGAAGTTGCCCTCCTCGGTGTAGAACTTCGTTGCGAAGCCACGGACGTCGCGAGCGGTGTCCATGGACCCGCGGGAGCCGGCGACGGTCGAGAAGCGCACGAAGACCGGTGTGCTCGTGCCCTGGCGCAGGAACGCCGCGGCGCACAGGTCGTCCAGCCCCTCGGTGGCGACGAAGGTGCCGTGTGCACCGGCGCCGCGGGCGTGGACCGCACGCTCGGGGATGCGCTCGTGATCGAAGTGCATGATCTTCTCGCGCAGGTGGAAGTCGTCCATGAGCGTCGGTCCACGCTCCCCCGCCGTCAGGGAGTTGTCCGCGTCGTCGACCCGCACGCCCTGCGCGGTCGTCAGCCGGTCGCCGGCCTGCGCCCACCGCGGCGCCGTGGCGGCCCCGGCCGGCGTGTCCTCGGGCAGCGGCTGGAGCAGCCCGGCCACACGCTCCTGCTCGGCCGTCGCGACCTTGGCCGCAGGCCGAGCGCCACGCGGCTTGCTCGCGGGATGGGGACGGTCCGATGCGCTCGTCGCCTCGTCGCGGTTCGGCGACCGTGCGCCGTCGGTCGCAGGCGCCACCGACGCGCTGCTCGTCGCGGACTTCGTGGTGCGCGAGCGGGACGAGGACTTCTTGGGGGTGGGCATCGAGGCTCCTTCGTGGCGCACGCCGTGCGTGCGAGCGGCATCGCCAAGGACCTACCCGGGCTGGGGCCGCCGAAACCTCGCCCTCCGCCGGTTCACCTCTTCGGGTGGTCGCCACCCGGTCGGGGGTCGGGCGCGACAGCGACGACTCAGCCCTCAGCGCGACGAGGAGTCGGCGCCGCTGTCGGTCTCGAAGCCGTGCTTCACGCCCCACACCGCAGCCTGCACCCGGTTCTCGAAGCCGAGCCGGCGGTAGAGCTTGCGGATGCGGGTCTTGAGCGTGTTGGGGCTGATGTAGAGCCGCTCCGCGATCGCGTCGTTGTCGTAGCCCTGCGTGATGAGGGCCAGCACCTCGGCCTCTCGCTCGGTCAGGTCGTGGAGCTTGCCCGGCCAGCGACGCTCGGCCGACGGTGGACCGGCGCGACGTTCGCTCACCACCACCTCGCCCTGTGCGATGCGCACGACGGCGTCCGCGAGCTGTTCGCCGCTGAGCGACTTCGACAGGTAGCCGTGGAGGCCGAACTGCAGGCCGGTGCGCACCAGCGTCGGATCGAGGTTGTCGGTGAAGATCGCCACGTGGCCGAACCGACCGTCGTCGATCAACTTCCGTATGTCGCCGGTGTGGACCTCGCCGGCGCCGAAGACGTCGTACAGCACGACGTCGACCGCGCTGACCGGCGGCTCCTCGACGACGAGCTCGACGATGTTCACCCGGTCGGCGAACGGCTCCAGTGCAGCGGCGACGCCTCGCACGACGATCTCGTAGTCGTTCGCGATCGCCAGGCTGATCGGCTCGGACGTCGTCTGCTCGGAGTGCTCCACGGTCCCTGCCTTCCCCCGAGGACCACCGACCAAACACCCCTGGGGGTGGTTCTCGGACCCGATCGACGTTTTCGACGCCCCCCGCCGGGAGCGCGTGGGTGCATCGTTCCTAGGATCGCGCCGTGCTCACCGACGACGACTCCGAGGTCCACCTCGACATCACCGTGGCGGCCGACGCCGACGGCGTGGGGGCGAGGTGGGCTCTGGCGGGCGACCTGGACCTGGGTGGCGCGGCCGAGCTCGAGGCGCGCCTCGACGGCCTGGAGGACTCGGCGGGCTCGGTGGTGATCGACCTCTCGGGCGTCGAGTTCATCGACTCCTCGGGGATCCGGACGCTGATCATCGCCCGCACGCAGCACGCGTCGCGGCTCGTCGAGCCCTCGCGTGCGGTGCTGCACACCTTCGAGGTGGCGAACGTGCTCCACCTGCTCGAGGCGTGACACCGCGACCCTCGGTCCACGAGCTCGAGCTGCTCGCCGACGAGCTCCGTCGCGTCGAGGAGTCCTCGGATCCGGCGAGGCCGCACTCGAAGCCGTCCGGCATCGACGACGTCGGCGTCGCAGCCCTGGCCAAGGCGCTGCACGTGTCGCGCAGCTCCATCATGATCACGGACGCCGAGCTCGACCTGCCCGGGCCGAGGATCCGCTACGTGAACCCCGCCTTCGAGCAGCTCACGGGGTACGCGGCCGAGGAGATCATCGGTCGGGACCCCCGCTTCCTCCAGGGGCCCCGCAGCGACCGCAAGGTGCTCGACCGGTTGCGCCAGGACGTCACGACGACGGGGACCTTCGAGGGCCAGACGATCAACTACCGCAAGGACGGTGAGGCGTTCGTCATGTCGTGGCGCATCTCGGCCGTGCGTGGGCCGGACGGCGTGGCCGAGGCGTACGTCGCGGTGCAGGACGACCGCACCGAGGCGTGGCTCGACCGGATCCGGGCGACCGAGGCGGTCACGGCCCTGCAGCGCACGCTGCTGGCCGACCAGGTCGACACCGTCGCGGGCGTCGAGGTCGCCACGCTCTACCGGCCGGCGGACGATCGTGACCACGTCGGCGGCGACTGGTTCGACGCGGTCGAGTCGGGCGGCGCCCTGCACCTCGTCGTGGGCGACGTCGCCGGGCACGGCATCAGCGCCGCCGCCGACATGGGCAAGCTGCGCTTCGCGCTCAGCTGCCTGCTCCGCTCCGGCATGGACACCGCCGATGCGATGGCGACGGTCCGCGCGGCGCTGCGGCGCGAGCGCGCCCAGTTCGCGACGGCGGCGCTGGCCACCGTGGACCCGTCCCGGACGACGCTCGAGGTGCGCACCTACGGCCACCCCGGCGTCGTGCACCTCTCCGGCGGACGGGCGCAGGTCCTACGTTCCGCCGACCCGCTCGTCGGCGTCGACGTCGACGGCTCGGAGGAGCTCGTCGAGGTCCCGCTCGAGCCGGGCGACCTGGTCGTGATGTTCACCGACGGGTTGGTCGAGTCCCGCACGACGACCGTGCTCGACGGCACGGCGCAGCTGGCGGCGCACGTCGAGGCACTGGGCGTCGAGGTCGACGACCTCGGTGCGTTCGCCCACGTCCTGGTCGAGCGCACCCTGGACGGGCGGCGCCCCTCGGACGACGTGGCCGTGCTGGTGGCGCGCATCTCCTGAGTGTCGGGTCGCGCGCCGCCGGGTACCGGCGTGCCGATGACGCAGCCCGACCGAGACGACCCGCCCCCGACGACCCGGCACGCGCCGATCGTCTCGATCGGGAGCATCAACCTGGACCACGAGGTCCTCGACCTGC
>JAFAFZ010000026.1 GCA_023423215.1 Actinomycetes bacterium | reverse complement strand
GACCAGCGCTGAACGTGACCTTCTACGGGGTGCGCGGCTCCACGCCGTGCTCGTGCGACTCGAACCGGCGCTACGGGGGCAACACCTCCTGCGTCGTGGTCGAGTCGGAAGGCCGCGACCCGATCCTGCTCGACCTCGGCACCGGCCTGCGCTTCTACGGCCTGGACCGGCCGAACGACGGCACGTTCCGGGGTTCGGCGCTGGTCAGCCACCTGCACTGGGACCACGTACAGGGCATCCCGTTCTTCGCGCCGATCCTGGCGCCGGGTGCCCACCTCGACGTCTACGCGCCGGTCCAGGAGTCGGGCCCGCTCGTCGACGCGGTGCGCTCGTTCATCCAGCCGCCGTACTTCCCCGTCGAGCTCGACGCCCTCCCGGGCACGTTCACCTTCCACGAGGTCGAGCGCGACGTGATCGACATCGACGGCGCCAAGGTCACCGTCGCCCCGGTGCCGCACTGCGGCGCGACGGTCGGCTACCGCATCGACCTCGAGGGCGTGTCGGTCGCCTACGTCAGCGACCACCAGCAGCCGGGCGAGGGCGCCACCGAGGTCTCGCCCGAGGTGCTCGAGCTGTGCCAGGGCGTCGACCTGCTGATCCACGACGCGCAGTACACCCCCGAGGAGTTCTCGACCCGCTCGGACTGGGGACACTGCACCGTCGAGTACGCGGTCGAGGTCGCAGCCCGCTCGGGCGCGAAGCGCCTGGCGATGTTCCACCACGACCCCTCGCACTGCGACGACCAGATCGACGACCTGCTCGCCCAGGCGCGGGGGTTCGCGCAGGGCACCGGCATCGTCGAGGTCCTGGCGGCCGCCGAGGGCCTGACCCTCTCGTTCGACGTGGCGGACCGGGGCGCCGTGCGGTCGTTCGGTCCGGAGCCGCAGCGGTAACCTCCCGGCTCGATCCGCGCCTCGGGGCGCCGACGGGAGGACGACATGAGCGACACCTTGGGGAACGGGTCCGGCGACGCCGAGATCGAGATCGATCCGCAGCTGTTCCGACGGGTGATGGGCCACTACCCGACGGGTGTCACGGTCGTCGCCGCGCTCGAGGGCGACCACCCGGTCGGCCTGGCGATCGGTTCGTTCTTCTCGGTGTCGCTCGATCCGCCGCTCGTGGGCTTCTGCGTCGCCAGGACCTCGTCCAGCTGGCCGCGCATCGAGGCCGTCGGCCGCTTCGGGGTGACCGTGCTCGCCGAGGACCAGCAGGCCACCTCGGGGCGGTTCGCCTCGAAGGTCGAGGACAAGTTCGAGGGCGAGACGTGGGTGCCGGCTCCCGTCACCGGTTCGCCGCTCATCCAGGGGGGCCTCGAGCACATCGACTGCACGCTGCACTCGGTGCTCGACGGCGGGGACCACGTCATCGTGCTCGGTCGGGTCCAGTACCTGGACGTGCACCGCGACGACGTCGGCCCGCTGCTGTTCTTCCGCGGCGGCTACGGACGCCACACCGACCTCTGATCGCCCCACCCGGTAGGTTGCGGCGATGGCGATCTATGCACTCGGCGACCAGGTCCCGGAGATCCACCCCGACGCGTACGTCCACCCCGACGCCGTGGTCATCGGCAGCGTGGTCATCGGCGAGCTGACCTCGGTCTGGCCCTCGGCGGTCATCCGCGGCGACGACGGGTTCATCTTCATCGGCGCCCGCTGCTCGGTGCAGGACGGCGCCGTGCTGCACACGACGTCGGTGTTCCCGACGACCGTGGGCGACGAGGTGACGATCGGCCACCTGGCGCACCTCGAGGGGTGCATCGTCGAGGACAAGGCGCTGATCGGCTCCGGGTCGATCGTGCTGCACAACGCCCGCATCGGGGTCGAGGCGGTCGTCGGCGGGGGAGCGTTCGTGCGCAACAACACGGTCGTCCCGCCGCTCGCGATGGCGCTCGGCGTGCCCGCCGTCATCCGCGAGGACGCCGTCGCGCCCGGGCACTTCGACCTCGGCGTCGAGTCGTACGTGAAGCGTGCGACCAGGTACAAGGAGCACCTGCGCCGCATCGACTGAGGCCGCCCGGCCCCGTCGCGGACCTGTCCGTCGTCTCAGGCGAGGGGCCGCGTTCCGGGGTGGTGGGTGAATCGCCCCTGTCGGATCGGGGTAGAGGTGCGCCAGAGTGGAGCGGCCGTTCCGGCGCGGGCCGACGGCGGATGAGCAGGGGATGACGTTGGGCGACGCGACGATGCGGACGGGACGAGCGCGAGCAGCAGCGGCGCGGCCGGCGCGGCGAGCGGTCACCAGCGTGGCCGTCGCCGTCGTCGCGCTGCTGGCCGCCGTGGTGGCCACGCCGGCCGCCTCGGCCCAGGCGCCCGAGTGCACCGGCAACGTGGACGCGTCGCTCACCTCGGCCGAGCTGCCCGGGGGCACGTGGAGCGTGACCGGCGGGTGCCTCACGCCCGACCTCTTCTACGAGTACCGCGAGGGCGAGGCCCACGCACAGGCGGCGATCGCACAGGTGACCTACGACGACGGCCACGTCGGCCGGGTCGCCGTCGGCACGCTGACCTTCGGCGACGGCATCGCCCTCGGCGTCGTCGGCGTCGAGGACCAGGCGACCGGCCTGGTGAAGTGGTCCGCCGTCCTGGCCCCGCTCGAGAGCAGCGGCGCCACCTCGACCGTGCAGGGCGAGGGCGTGACGCTCTTCCCGACCGACCCGGCCACCGTCGCGCTGACCATCACCGGTACGGGCACCGATGCCCGCACCCTGATGACCACGACCACGACCACGCCCGAGACGACCGCCCCGGAGTCGACCACCGTGCCCGCCCCGGTCGACACCTCGACCACGGTGCCGACGACCACCACGCCGGCTCCCGCACCCTCCACGGTGCCCGGCGACGGATCCGCCACGACGACGTCCTCGGTCCCGCCGACGACCGTCGTCGGCGCCGACGCCGACGTCACCCTGACGAACTGACGGCTCGCTGTCGGGTCAGCGGTAGCTCGTCGCGGCGAGCCAGTCGACCCAGGCGGGTCCGCCGACGTTGCGCGCGACCGTGAACGCGACGGCGGCGACCACCCCCACGCCCATGAGCCACCTCGGCACCCGGGGGAGGCGGAAGGGGCGGCCGACGACCTGCGCCACCACCCAGGCCACCCACACGACGGCGACGACCGGCAGCGCCACCGCGACGAACACGTTGTGGTCGGCCGCGGCGGCCACGTCGCCCCGCAGCAGCGCGTTGGTGGCGCGCAGACCGCCGCACAGCGGGCAGTCCACCCCGAACAGGCCCTGGCTCCAGCAGATCGGGACCCCGGAGTCCTGCGGGTCGACGACCGCGATCGCCAGGCACCCGGCGGCCGCGGCGACCCCCGCGAGCAACGGCTTCCGCCAGGGCGGCGCGGCGCCGTCCGGCTGGTGGTCGGTGGGAGCCGGGGGCCCACCCGACGCGGCGGGCACGTCCGAGCCCTGCACCGGTGCGGTCACGGGTCCAGCGTAGGGGAGCGCCGGGCCGGTCCGGCCGACCCGGTGGACGAGGTCGCCGAGCGGCTGCTCAGGTCCCGGGAACGACCCGACCCCTGCGGGCGTTTCCACGGTCTCCGCCGTGTCAATCCTGGCGCCGAGTTGTTACTATCGCCGTAGGAGAAATCCGTCCCCCCGCCGTTGGAGGCACTCTCATGTCGTTGGACCTCGACCTCTCCCGCTACAAGCTGGGCTGGAGCG
>JAFAFZ010000566.1 GCA_023423215.1 Actinomycetes bacterium | reverse complement strand
CTGCACGACTGCCTCCGCCAGCTGGCGGACCGCTCGTTCCCCGACGGGACCCACCTGGACCGGGACGGTCGGGTGCGCCTCCGGGTGCCGGCGATGAGCTGGGACGACTTCGTCGTGCTGGCCTTCGAGGAGATCCGCATCGCCGGCGCCGGGTCCCCGCAGGTCGCCCGCCGACTGGCCGCCGCGCTGACCGACCTGCTCGAGGTCGCGCCGCCCGATCGCCGGGAGGTGCTCACCCGCCAGCTGGAGCTGCTGCGTCGCAGCGCGGCATCGGTCGGCGGGGACGGGGCCGACGTCGCCTTCGACGTGCGGCCCGACGCGCTCGGCATCGGCATCGACGCCGGTCGGCGCTGAGCGGGCCGGTCCGAATCCCGCCGCCACGGTGGGCCGGGACGACGCGAGCTCTGGACGCTCGACGCAACTGGTTCGCGCCCCTCGTCCAGAGGTCGGCTGGGGGCAGGCCGGTCGACCCGCCGGGCCGTGAGGTCAGTGGGCGGCGGCTGCGCCCTTCTTCTTGCCGAAGGGCAGGCGGTCGACGACCAGGGCGATGACGCTGCCGATCACCAGGCCGACGACGGCCGAGGCGGCGGTGTTGACCAGCCACGACAGCACGCCGCCGATGCCGGGCACGCCATCGACGAGGTGCTCGAGGTCGTGCACCAGGTGGTAGGGCCACTCCCACCCGAGCTCCTCGGCGCCGACGAGCAAGATGTGGCCGCCGACCCAGAGCATCGCCGCGGTGCCGATGACCGACAGCCACGCCAGCAGCTTCGGCATGCCCTTCACGAGCAGCAGCCCGAAGCGCTGCGATCGGGGCGAGGGACGCTCGGCCAGCTTCAGGCCGATGTCGTCCATCTTCACGATGAGCGCCACGACGCCGTAGACGACGACGGTGATCAGCACGCCGACGATCGCCAGGATGATGCCTCGCGACAGGACCGGCTCGTCGATGACCTCCTTGAGGGCGATCACCATGATCTCGGCCGAGAGGATGAAGTCGGTGCGGATCGCGCCGGACACCGTCGTGGACTCGACGTCCTCGCCCTGCACGGTGGCGGGCACCTCGTGCTCGTGGTCGTCCTTCTTCAGCGCGTGGATGACCTTGTGCGCCCCCTCGTAGGCGAGGAAGCAACCGCCGAACATGAGGATGACCTCGACCAGCGTCGGCGCCACGGCGCTGAGCAGCAGCGCCACCGGCAGGATGATCAGGACCTTGTTGCGCAGGGACCCGACGGCGATCTTCTTGATGATCGGCAGCTCGCGGTCGGCGGCCAGGCCACGCACGTAGGCGGGCGTCACGGCGGCGTCGTCGACGACCACTCCGGCGGCCTTCATGCTGGCGCGCCCCGCGGCCAGGCCCACGTCGTCCACCGACGCTGCGGCGAGCTTCGCCAGTGCGGCGACGTCATCGAACAGTCCGACCAGACCGCCTGCCATAGGTGACCTCACACTCCCGGGGGTAGGGCCGCGAAGCTACCCCGCCCCGGCCGGTCGACTCGATCAGCCGCTGACCGACTCCGAGGCGTCGACGGCGGTGGCCTTGGCCCAGCGGTAGTCGGCCTTGCCCGAGGGCGAGCGCACGACCTGGTCGACGAGCACGATCGACCGCGGGATCTTGTACCCGGCGAGCTGGCCGCGGCAGTGCGCGTCCAGGTCCTCGAGGGTCGGCGTCGTGCCCCCGGTCGGCTGCACGACCGCGGTGACCTGCTCGCCCCAGCGCTCGTTCGGCACGCCGACGACGAGCACGTCGTACACGGCCGGGTGCGCCTTCAGCAGCGCCTCGACCTCTTCGGGGTAGACCTTCTCGCCACCGGTGTTGATGCTCACCGAGCCACGCCCGAGCAGCACGACCGAGCCGTCCTCCTCGACCATGGCCATGTCACCCGGCAGCACGTAGCGGGTGCCGTCGATCTCGACGAAGGTCTCGGCGGTCTTCTCGGGGGCGTTGTGGTAGCGCAGCGGGATGTACCCCGAGTGGGCGACGCGACCGACGACGCCGGAGCCCGGCTCGACGGGACGACCCTGGTCGTCCAGCACGACGGTGCCGGACTCGACGTTGTCGAAGCGCACGCCCTCGCCGGCCTCTTCTCCCGGGGCGAGCCGACGGCTGCCCTGGATGCCGGTCTCGGACGAGCCGAAGCCGTCGGTCAGCATCGCGTGCGGCGCGATCTCGCGCAGGCGGTCCCGCAGCGAGGGCGCCAGCGGTGCACCGCCGTTGGAGAGGGAGTACATCGTGGAGATCTCGAAGGGGCCGTGCGTGTCCCACGCGTCGACCAGCGGACGGGCCATGGCGTCGCCGACGACGGTCATGACCGAGACCTTCTCGCGGTCGACCGTCGACCACACCTCGACCGGGTCGAACCCGCCCGCGTGCAGCACGACCTTGGCGCCGCAGAGCAACCACATGAGCGACACCCACTGGGCGGCCGCGTGCATGAGCGGAGCGAGCGCGTAGAAGACGAAGTCGAACTCGATGATGCGCTCGAGGTTCTCCTCGGGCGAGGTGACCGGACCCGACAGGCGCATGGGGTCGCCGCCGCCGATGCAGCCGAAGAACGCGTCGCCCTGGCGCCACACGACGCCCTTGGGCATGCCGGTCGTGCCGCCGGTGTAGAGCAGGTACAGGTCGTCGTCGCCACGGCCCTCGATCGCCGGACGCTCGGGCGACGACGCTGTCAGCGCGGCGTCGAAGTCGACGCCGCCCGGCACCGAGGCGAGCTCGTCGACGGACACGCCGGTGCCGTCCGGCTCCGCGACCACGATCGTGTGGCGCAGGGCGGGCACGTCCGCCGCGACCTCGGCCACGCGCTCGACGAAGCGGCCGTTGCAGACCAGCACGACGAGCCCGGAGTCGACCAGGAGGTAGCGCAGCTCCTCGGTCACGTAGCGGTAGTTGATGTTGACGGGGACGGCGCGGATCTTGAACGCCGCCAGCAGGGTCTCGAGGTACTCGGTCCCGTTGCTGAGGTAGCAGCCGACGAAGTCGCCCGGCTGCACGCCCTGGGCGAGCAGGTGGTTGGCGAGCCGGTTCGCCCGCTCCTCGAGCTGGCCGTACGTGAGGCGGCGCTCACCGCACACGAGCGCCTCGCGCTCGGCGACCCGATCGGACACGGCCTCCCACTGGTCGGCCAGGTTGTACGTCAGTTGGTCCCCCATAGTGGGTGTGACCGTAGTCGCACCTGCCCGGTCTGACCTGACGGGTCGTCAGGTCAGAGGTTGCGGATGACCTCTCCCTGGCGGGTCGTGCGCTCGGCGTGCGTGACCTGGACGATGCCGAACCCGCCACGCCCCGGTTCGTGCAGCGCGCCGTCCGCCCGGAACCCGGAATCGGGCACCGACGTCGTGTTCGCGCAGCCGCCGTCCGGGTCGCTCTGGTAGTTCACGCCGAACCCCCTCGGGCGCAGCTCCTCGCCCGTGGCGGTGGCCACGCCGGCGTCCGACCAGCGCACCGCGACCTGCGGATCGTCGCAGCGGGCGAAGACCTCGGACCACATGATCACACCCGTGATGCGGTCCCCCCACGCGTACAGGTCGCGCACGACGGTGCGCTCACCCGTGTCCAGGTCGGTGACCGAGCCACGCCACGCGGTGAGCACCGAGCCCGCTCGCTCGGTGCCGGGCTGGTCCTCGGGCGGCGCGGGTTCGACGGTCAGGCGATACGGCCGGCCCGACTCCCAGGCGAAGTCCCGGGTGTGGGGGTTGTGCAGCGCCGAGGGCAGCGCTGAGTCGGACCCGTGCAGCACCGTGCCGTCCTGGTCGTAGCCGCCCCAGTTCACCGCGGTCGATCCCGGGTGGTCCGGGTGCCACTGCAGTCCCAGGTGCGCGCCGCCGGCCCGCCGGCCGTGCGCGTCGGCGACGTCGACCTGCAGCGCCCAGAAGTACAGCCTCGGCACCCGGGGCGGGCCGACGACCTCGAGCACGACCGAGGCCGAGCGGATCGGGGCGACGGCGTGGTCGTCGAGGTGCCAGCGCAGGTGGAAGGACGAGGCGCCGTTCGACGACTGGGGGAACCCGGTCGTGCGAGGACCACGCAACCCCCGTCGGGCACCCGGCACCTCGGGGACCTCGATGCGCTGCCCGTCCGTCAACGCCGAGCTCAACCACCGTCGCCACCACTGCCTCGCCACGGCGAGAGTCTGGCCCAGCGCCGCGGTCGAGGAGGCTCAGACCTCGACGACGGTCAGGTCGTCCGGGGCGAGCACCTCGCCGTCGAAGTGCTCGCGCGCCATCTCGATCCACTGCTGCTCGTCACCCGGCATAGGAGCGGGGACCATGTGGGTCAGCACCAGGGTGCGGACCCCCGCACGGGCGGCGGTCCGAGCCGCCTGCTCGACCGAGGAGTGGTAGTCGCAGACGTCGTTCAACCTCGGGATGCCGATCCGCTCGATCAGGTCCGGCCGCACGACGGTCTGCACGTACACGTCCGCGCCGGCGACGAGGCGGTCGAGCCCCTCGCAGGGCACCGTGTCACCGGCCAGGACGACGCTGCGACCCTCGTGCTCGATGCGGTAGCCGACCGTGGGCGCGACGGGACGGTGGTCCGTCGGCGCCGCGACGATGCGGACCCCGGCATCGCCGCCGCCCTCGGCTCCGCCGACGACCTCGTCGAGCACCTCGACCACGTCGCACGCCGGCTCCCACTCCAGATCCGCGTGGTGGGCCAGGCGGTAGCCGATGTCGGGTCGCAGCATCTCGAGCGTGCGCTGCACGAACCGCTCCGTCCCGGGCGGACCCACGATCGGGAGGGGGCTCGGCACCGGCGACATGGCCCAGCGCATGGTGACCAGGTCGTTCAGGTCGGTGACGTGGTCCGAGTGCAGGTGGGTCAGCAGGACCCGGTGCAGGAAGATCGGCCCGGGCAGCCCAGCGGCCGCCAGACGCATGCTCACGCCGCGCCCGGCGTCCACGAGCAGGTGCTGCCCACCCGCCCGGACGAGCGTCGCTGGTCCGGCTCGACGTGCGTCGGGGATCGGCGAACCCGTCCCCAGCAAGGTGATCTCCATGGCGCTCCCCCTCGACCGAACAACTTGCAGTCGTCATGCAAGTTACTGCACCGGGCGGCTCGCCGACTGGAACGCGTTCTCGTTCCGGGACCTACAGTTCCCGCCATGACCGCAGCTCCGACGGGAATGCCGACCGACGTCCCGATCATCGACACGATGATCGGGTTCCCCAGCACCGATCGCCGCGAGGTCTACAAGTTCCTCGCACCGGCGCTGCGTGACGCGGAGTCCAAGGAGGACTTCAAGATGCCGGCGCAGTACATGTTCAAGGACATCCCCGGCGAGCTGGACGAGGGCGTCGACCCCGTCGCGGTGACGCTCGACAACATGGACCGCTACGGCGTCGCCCAGGGCCTGATCAACGTCGGCAACGAGGTGCGCGACGAGCCGCGCCGGGCGATCAAGGAGCACCCGGACCGCTTCCTCGGCCTGGTCGACATCGACCCGCGGCAGGGCATGGACGCGGTGCGCAAGATCCGCCAGTACCACGACGAGTACGGCATCGTCGCCGTGTCGAGCTTCCCGTCGGGCTGCGAGACGCCCATCAACGCGGCGCCCTACTACCCGATCTACGCCACCTGCGCCGAGCTGGGGCTGCCCATCTTCCTGACCGCCGGCGTGCCGGGGCCACGCGTGCCGCTCGCCCCGCAGAAGGTCGAGCTGCTCGACGAGGTGTGCTGGTTCTTCCCCGAGCTCACGGTCGTCATGCGCCATGGCGCGGACCCGTGGACCGAGCTGGCCGTGAAGCTGATGCTGAAGTGGCCGAACCTCTACTACTCGACCTCCGCCTTCGCACCGAAGCACTACCCGAAGGCGATCATCGACTACGCGAACACCCGTGGCGCCGAGAAGGTGATCTACGCCGGGTACTTCCCCGCAGGGCTGACCTACGAGCGCATCATGAGCGAGCTGCCGAACATCGGCCTGAAGGACGAGGTCTGGCCGAAGTTCCTGCGGGGCAACGCCGCCCGCATCCTCGGTCTGGACGACTGACGCCGGGCCGTCGCCGGCACCGGCCCCTGCGGGGTCGACACGACCGATCCTGAGCGATCCTGACCGGACCTCACCGGTCCATCCGGACGGTTCTGGTGGTCCGATCGACCCAAACCCGCTGCCGAGAGCTCAGGTCGGGCCCGTGACGGGCCGACCACCTGAGCCATGCCCGCCGACCGTCCGCGCCGATCGACCGACCTCCTGTCGACCGACCCCCGCCGGCCGCGCGTCCTGCCCGGCGCCCGGACCCGCGTCGCCGGTGCGCTCGCCGCGGTCGCCGCGCGGACGCTGGG
>JAFAFZ010000458.1 GCA_023423215.1 Actinomycetes bacterium | reverse complement strand
GTGCGGTGCGGCCGCCGCCTCGCGGATCTCGCGGCGTGAGCAGTAGCAGGGGTAGGTCAGCCCTCGGAGCTCCAGGTCCCGCACCGCGGCGTCGTAGCGCTCGGCGCGCTCGGACTGGCGCACGACGGGGCCGTCGTGGGTCAGGCCGAGGCAGGCCAGATCGGCCAGCTGCTGGTCCTCGCCGACCGGCGCGGCGCCCGTGGTCAGGTCCTCCATGCGGACCAGGAAGGTGCCGCCGTCGTGGCGCGCCGCGCACCACGCCAGGAGCGCGGTGCGCAGGTTGCCCAGGTGCAGCGGACCCGAGGGGCTCGGGGCGAAGCGGCCGACGGTCACGGCGCCCCGGGCGTGCTCAGCCGACGAACGGCGCCGACGCGGCGAACACCGCGCCGCGCACCGGTCCCATCGCCACGTACTGGTCGTAGTACCCGATGCCCAGCTGCCCCACCTGGCTGCGCCACGGCTGCGCCGTCGCCGCGTAGCAGAGCCGGTTCTCGCCGTCCGCCCATTCCTCGCATGTTGGCAGCACGATCAGGGTGCGCGTGCTCCAGGGCCCGACGGGCGACGCCGCGGTGCGCACGAACACCTCTCGCGTGTAGCCGGGCCACGGGCTGTACACCATCGTCCGGCCGTACACGGGATCGTCCACGACGCTCAGCGAGGAGACCGGCAGCTGCTTGTCACCGGTACCGCTCGTGGTCGGCATCGACATGGTCGCCGCGGCCGACGCGGTCGACGTCCAGCTGGTGGGCGCCGACCAGTTGGCGTTGCCGTTCCAGTAGCGCCACGCACCCGGATCCTGCACCTGCGCGGGATCGACCCGGGCGACGGTGCACCCGGAGTAGGCGGGATCGTCGGGCCAGATGACGCCCGTGGTCTCGTCCGAGGGGCGGCCGCACTCGTACGCGTAGAGCAGGCCGCCCTCGACCACCGAAGCGGTGCCGTACTCGGCGCCCACGGGGAACAGGTTCTGGCGCAGCACCTGGCCCTGGATGCGCGGACCGACCGAGCCGACGTCCGCGTACGCCGCCGGGTCGTAGATCCACTGCACGACGGACACGCCCCGGCTGCGCGCCTCCTGCCCCTTCAGGCAGACGTTGCCGACGAACGCGAGCACCCGGTCGCGGCTGCTGGCGCCGTCGGGCACGTTGGTCACCGACAGGGGCCACATCACCGGGGTGAAGCCGGCGGGGCACGGGGTGGTGAACGCCGTCGCCGGTGACACGAACGTGTACGGCACGTTGCCGGGCGCGACGGCGTCGCGCGTCGAGGTCGGCTGGCCCGGAGGGGCCCAGGCGGCGGTGTTGTGCACGAAGTACCGGTTGCCGCCACCCACCTGCGGCTCGCCGCTGTCGCCGAAGAGCCACAACGTGGAGCCGTCGCGCAGCCGGGTGCTGATGCCGGCGTCGCGGTCGATGCCGACGAGCGGGTGGCCCGGCGGCGGTCCGACGACGTCGAGCGAGGACACCCCGCCCCCCGGCCCGACGTAGGGCGGCGTGTTCACGTAGAGCCGCCGACAGCCCAGGTCCGCGTCCCACCCGTTGCCGACGTTGAGCACGCGCACGCAGACCTCGTGCGCACCGAGCGCTGCGGGCAGCTCGACCGAGAAGCCGTGGTTGCCGGACTTGCGGAACCACGCCGCCAGGTCGGGGCGGTGGTCCGACGCGGTGCGACGGTGGACGACCCCGTCCAGCGTGATCTGCACGTCGACCGAGCCGGGCGCCTCGGGGTCGTAGCCCCAGCCGACGACGCGCACCGACGAGGCGCTGGCCTGCTCGACGCGCTCGAGGTTGCCGACCGCGTCGTCGGTCCCGGTGACGCCCGTGCGGCACCCGAGCGCGCGGTCACGGTCGCCGCGCACGACGTTGACAGCCCACACGCAGACGTCGTTCTCACCCGGCGGCAGCGCGGGTGTGCGCACGTCGAAGCCGTGGAACGGCCCGTACGCCGGGTACGCCAGGGCGACGTCCTGCCGCCACTGGTCCGCTCGGTGGGCGACCGCCTTGGACTGCACCGAGACCATGACGTCGATCGGCTCGCCGGTGTCGGGGTCGAGGGCCCAGCCGATCACTCGGATGGACGCGCCGTCAGCGACCGCCAGGTCGAGGTGCCCGATCGGGGCGGTGCCCGTCGGGTCGAACTCGTCCGGGCCCAGGCACGCGGTCAGGACCGCCATGGCGACCAGCACCACGAGCGCGAGGCCACCCACCCGCGCGTTGCTCCGTTCCGACGATCGCATGGCAACGTCCCTTTCCGCCCGCGCCGGCATGGCACGAGCAGTCCTCTCCCCGCGTCCACGTTAACGACGCAGGGTGAGGTGCGGACGTCGCGCGGCGTGGCGCGCGTCACGCAGCGCGTGGCGCGCCGGGGCGAGTCCGGAGGAGGTCGCGAGCAGATCGGGGCGTTCAGCCCTGGACCGTGCCGGACCCCAGGGCGTCGTCGAGGCGGTCGCGCCAGGTGCTCGTCGCGTCGGCCAGGGCGAGGTCGAACTGGTCCTTGACCACCATCCGGTCGCCGCCGGCGACGCCGATGAGCGCATGGTCGACGCCGTGCGCCGTCAGCACGTCGAGCACCGCCGGGCGCTGCTCGGGGTCGATGCAGAGCACCACGCGACCGGCGGACTCGGAGAAGAGCGCGGCGTGGTCGGGCAGGCGGGCGGCGGTGAACCCGACGCCGGAGCGCACGGCCATCTCGGCGAGCGCCGTCGCGACGCCACCACGCGACACGTCGTGCGCGCCCAGCACCAGGCCAGCGGCGATGAGCTCCCGCACGACCGCGGCCGTCG
>JAFAFZ010000499.1 GCA_023423215.1 Actinomycetes bacterium | reverse complement strand
GTGCTGGTCGGCGCCGCGCTGCTCGTCCTGGTGCTCCTGGCCGGGGGCGCGGCCACGATGCTGCGCGGCCGGGGCGATGACGACGCCGCGGCCACGACCACCTCGTCCCCCTCGTCCACCACGGCGGGCCAACCGGGATCCGAGGTCGAGGGCGAGACCACGATGCCGGCGCGCGTGACCTGCACGACGATCGGCGCCCTGGACGCGGACTCGGCGATGCTGACGAACTCCGCCCAGGTCGGCGAGCAGCTCGTGGCGCTCTACCGCACCCTGCCGCCGGAGGTCGGCTGCCCGCCGGACAAGGCGTTCGTGTGGGACGAGGTCGTGGTCCAGGAGCTGCGGGCCGACGGCGCGGATCTGCCGAGCGCGCTGCTCGTCCAGCGCTCCACCGGCGACGCGACCTGGATGACGCCCGAGGCGTACGCCGCGTACCGCCGTCTCGGCTCCGGGGACGGCTCGCAGGCGCAGGACGTCGGCGGGATGCCCTCTGCGGTCGTCGACCTGCCGAACGGGCAGCAGGAGGTGCTCCTCAGCAGGGGGGTGCTCCTGGTCGCGGAGGCTCCCGGCGCGCCATTCTTCTGGGTGCCCGCCGAGTTCGTGCAGCTGTACCGCGACTCGCCGTGGATCGGTCGACCGGTCAGCAACCCGCTCTCGTCGCTCGTCCAGGACTACCAGTTCGCCGTCGGCGAGATCCTGGATCGTGCCGACCAGCCGGACCTGCGCGCGATCGCGGACCCGGGCGCCGAGCTGCCGCCGCTCGACCAGCTCAGCGAGGGCCTGGTCCGACAGGCGGACGGCACGGCCTGGTGGATCGGAGCGGACGGCAAGCGCTACTGGGTCCCGACGGGCACCGAGTGGTTCTGCCTGCTCGACGTGCCCGAGAACAAGGTGCCGGACCTCCGGGCCTACGCGATCGCGTCGCTGCCGTTCGGCGGCCACGCTCAGTGTCCGGACGAGGAGAAAAGTGAGTGAGTCCGCCACGATGTGTGGCTTTCCGGTGGGATTTCCGTTGCCTTGTGAGGTGAAGGAGGGGCCGGGAACCTTTCAGACTCGTCCTCGGTGTGGGTGGTCGTCCCGCCCCGACGTCCACCCACACCACCTTCGGACGTCACCGCCGCGCGGACGACCCGTGCCGGATCCGAGGGTCCGATCCCGTCAGCCGGACCCGGCCGGGGCTGCGTTCACCAGTACTCCTCGAAGTGCACGTTGCCCCGCTGCTTGCGATGGTCGAGGGTGAAGCCCCGCTGGGCCAGCAGCTCGACCACGCCGGTGGTCTCGGGGTAGCGCAGCTCGCCGTCGACCTCGTCCGGCAGGCCGATCATCGACGGGTTGCCGCACAGGAAGACGTCGGTGCGATCGGGGTCCAGCACGATGCCGTACTCGGACTCGAGGATCCCGTCGCTGACGAGGGTCTGCAGGTACCGCTTGGGCACGTCGGGCTCGCGGGTGGGCATCGCCACGTAGCGGTAGTTGGGGTAGCGCTCCTCGAGCTCGCGGTGCTGCTGCAGGTAGCCCAGGTCGGCCCACTGGCGGACCGAGACCGCCGAGAGGATCGGGCCCCGGTGCCCCTTGCGGAGCAGCTCGACGACCATCGCGTTGTGGGGTGCCTCACCGGTCCCGGTCGAGAAGAACAGGACGGTCTGCATCGGGTCCGTGACGGGTGCGAGCGTGTAGCGACCGGCGACCTTCGGGCCGAGGTAGATGCGGTCGCCCGGCCGCTTGAGCGCCAGTCGCGGCGTCAACCCCGGGACGTTGTCCGGCGTCGGCGGCACGAGGACGATGTAGAACTCGAGCTCGTCCACGTCGGCCACGCCCACCAGGTACCCGTGCTCGTCGAACATCCGGCTCGAGATCGAGTACGAGCGACGCACGAGCTTCTCCCACTGCTCCTCGAGGCGCGGGTCCTCGGCGTCGTCGACCCGGTCCTCCCAGTAGCCCAGGCCGAGCGAGGCGTACTGGCCGGGCAGGTGCGAGATCTCGCCGCGGTCGGGCTTGACCCGCAGCACCCAGAGGTCGGAGTGGGTCGGCTCGAAGTGGGTGATCGTGGCGTTGTAGTGCTCGTCGCGCAGCTCGTCGAGGGCGCCGGTGAAGCGTCGCCGACGCTCGACGCTCGACGCCGGCTCGGCGAGCACGAGCCCGGGGAAGGCCTCGGCGACGGCCAGGCCGATGCGCCATCCCGGTGCGGTCGGCACGCCGTCGGGTGCGGTGTCGGGGTCCCCGACGAACCAGAGCCGCCCGGTCGACAGCGCGGCGTCGGTCGCGCCGACCTGAGCCGGGGTCACGGCCGCCCGACCCGAGGCGAAGACGACGTGGTCGAACTGCAGATCCGGCGTGCGGCGGTCGGCGAAGAACGCCATCGGGTAGCCGTCGACCTCGGCGACCTGGTCGGGCAGCGAGCGGTAGAGCAGGGTCGCACGGCGCTCCCGCTCCAGTCGGCGCAGCCAGTTGTCGCCGGCGGGGGAGAGCAGGGTCGGGTCCATCCCACCCGCGGCGAGCACCACGCCGGCTCCTGCGGTCGCCAGCGCCGAGGTCAGCTCGACCGCGTGGTCGGTGTGCCCGATCACGAGCACGTCCTCGTCGACGGCCGTCGTCGGGAGCCGGTCCACCATGATCCGGTCGCTCATCACCGCGCTGATCGGCGGCACCCAACCCGTCACCTCGTCGCGCTCGGCGACGACGACCGCTCGCGCCCGGTACTCGTGGCGGTCGGTGCGGACCACGAGCTCGGCCTCGGCCGGGTCCGGGGCGTCCGCGGCGATGTCGATCGACCGCACCACCTCGCCGTAGCCGACGTCGAGCTGCTGCTCGCCGACCAGCTCCGGGAACACCACCGCGGCGCCCGCCTCGAGCACGCGGACCCGCTCGAGCCCCGACCGCCGAGAGGACACGGCGACCGACAAGCCGGCTGCGTTGCCCCCGACGATCACCAGGTCGTACGCGCTGCTGGTCATCTCTCGAGTCCCCCTCGTTCGCTGCTCACGCCCCGGAGGGCGCCCCGGGCGGCCCGCTCCGGGCGGTTCAGTATCGGGCACCCCGCGCCACGCCTGCCATGTGACGGCCCGTCAGCCCGCTCGTGAGCGCGAGACTGCGACGATGCCGGTGAACCACGCACGCCTCGAACGAGCTGCGCTCTGCGACCTGTTCGAGGTCGTCGGTCCGGACCTGCCGACGTTGTGCGAGGGGTGGACGACCCGGGATCTGGCGGCCCACCTGGTGGTGCGCGAGCGCCGGCCGGACGCCGCGCTCGGCATCGTGGCGGGGCCGTTCGAACGTCACGGCGAGCGTGTCCGGCTCGGCGAGGCCGAGCGCCCGTGGCCGTCGCTGGTGCAGCGGGTCCGATCGGGGCCGCCGCGCTGGTCGCCGTTCGGGTTCGCTCCCGTCGACCGTGCCGCCAACACCGTCGAGTACTTCGTGCACCACGAGGACGTGCGCCGCGGCGCCGGTGGCGAGGCCGTCCCGAGGGACCTTCACGAGGACCTGGACGCGCAGCTCTGGGCGGTCCTGCGGCGCATGTCGCGCCTGCTGGTGCGCCGGTCGCCGGTCGGCGTCGTGCTCACGCGTCCCGACGGCGACTCGCTCGTGGCGCACCGCGGCGCACCGACGGTCGAGGTGCTGGGCGATCCCGGCGAGCTGGTGCTGTTCACCTACGGCCGCCAGCGGCATGCCGTGGTCGAGCTCGACGGACCCGACGACGCCGTCGACGCGCTGCTCTCGGCACGCTTCGGCGTCTGACCGGCCATCTGTCCGCGCACGGGCGACGGCGGACCGGGCGGAGGGCCGACCTGACGACCCGTCAGGCAATAGCCTCGGCGCCGCACGGCCGAGCGCCCGCCGGTGGGCCGACGAGGGGGACGGATGACCGACAGGACCAGTTGGCAGACCGGTGAGGTCTTCGCTGAGCTGATGGACGAGCTGCGAGCGCTCGAGTCGCACCTGCTCGACCACCCCGCGGCGCTGGGCGACGAGCAGACCGCGTGCGAGTCCTACAAGTGGATCTTCTCGATCCTGCAGGTGGCGTTCGACTGCTTCGTGTGGGCGGATCCGGCGCGACCGCACTTCGTGGACATCGTCGGTCGCGACAAGAAGTGGGGCGGCGACAACGCCGACGCGTTCTACCAGCACGTCCCGATCGACCCGGGTCGCACCTACCGGGTGAGCGGCAACCGGGGCGATGCCGTCTACCTGTCGCTGACCGTCTACGGCGGCCCGGACGACGGGCGGTACTCGGAGCGCATCGTCGGGTCCGTCAACGACCACGACCTGAGCTTCGACGAGGACGGCGAGTTCGAGTTCTGGATCTCGCCCGAGCCGCACGAGGGACCCGGCATCCTGACCGCTCCCGACGCCGTCGTCGGCATCACCCGCGACTACCTCGCGGATCCGACCACAGGGCGCCGCACCGAATGGCGCATCCGCTCCGAGGACCCGCCCACGGAGTGGCGCGAGCGGGACGCAGAGCTGGCGCGGCGGTTCCGGGCCGTCGTCACCTGGATCAAGGACCAGGCGGCCATCGTGCCGCTCGGCATGGGCGAGCCGAACGTGGTCGAACCGCCGTACCCGGTGCCGACGGCCACCTTCGGCTGGGCGGCGGGCGACGCCGCGTACGCGATGGGCAGCTTCGAGCTGGCCGAGGACCAGGCCCTGGTGCTGCGTGGTCGCTCGCCCGAGTGCGCGTTCTGGAACCTGTGCCTGTGGAACCCGCTGCTGCACACCTACAACTACGACTACGACCGCGTCACCATCAACGGCGAGCAGACCGTGCACGAGGCGGACGGGTCCTGGACCATCGTCATCTCGCCCTCGGATCCCGGCCACCCGAACTGGGTCAGCACGCAGGGCCACGACCGCGGGCGCATCTGGTTCCGCTGGTTCCACCCGGCGCACACACCCGAGGAGGTCACCGCCGAGGTGGTGGGCCTCGACGCCGTGCCCGGGTGCACGGGTTCCACGCCGGGTCGCCCGGACGCTGCGGTGACGTCGTGAGCGAGGCGAACCCGCCCGTCGTCGTCCTGGACGACCTGGACGCGCCGCGCTTCGACGAGGGGGTGCAGGCGATCCTGGACTCGGTGGGTCCGCTGGCCGAGGCGCTCGAGCTGCGGGTGGACCCGATCGTCGACCAGGCGGTCGCCGAGGTGGGGCTGGACGACCTGGGCGAGGCGTCCGAGGACGCGGCGTTCCGATCTCGGCTGGGGGTGCTGCTGCACGCGTGGACCCACGATGCGCGGCTCAGCCCGATGGGCCACGTGTCGCTGCACACGCTCTCGGTGCAGCTGGTGAGGAACCGGCTGCTCGTGCGGGACCTGCTGCGTCGCCACCCCGAGATCCACGACATCGAGATCGCTGCGCCCATCGTCGTCGCAGGCCTGCCCCGCACGGGGACGACGCACCTGCACAACCTGCTCGCCGCCGATCCGGCGCTGCGCTCGTTGCCGTACTGGGAGAGCCTCGAGCCGGTGGCGCTGCCGGGCGACGAGCCCGACGACCCCGAGCGGCCGGGTGGCGCCTCGACGGTGCCCCGCATCGAGCGGGCCCGCACCGCGCTCGACTTCGTGAACGCGGCGCTGCCGCACCTGCGTCGCATGCACGACATGACGCCGACGCACGTGCACGAGGAGATCCAGCTCCTGGCGATCGACGCGTCGACGATGTTCTTCGAGACGATGGCGCCGATCCCGACCTGGCGCGACGCGTACCGGGCGGCGGACCAGACGGCCCACTACCGCTACCTGCGCACGGTGCTGCAGGTGCTGACGTTCCTGCGTGGCGGCGAGCGATGGGTGCTGAAGTCGCCCCAGCACCTCGAGCAGTTCGGCCCGCTCCTCGAGGTCTTCCCCGACGCCGTCGTCGTCGTCACCCACCGCGACCCGGTCGCGGTGAGCGCCTCGATGGCCACGATGGTGACCTACACGAGCCGCCTCCAGCTGGAGCAGGTCGACCCGGTGCAGGTGGGCGGCTACTGGATCGACCGCGTCGGGGACCTGCTCGACGCCTGCACCGCGGACCGCGACCTGCTGCCCGCGGACCGCTCGATCGACGTGCGCTTCCACGAGTTCATGGCGGACGACCTCGGCACCGTCGAGCAGATCTACGCGCTGGCGGACCAACCGCTCGACGACGCGGCCCGCGCCGCCCACCGCACCTACCTGGACGGGCACCAGCGCGACCGCCACGGTCGGGTCGCGTACTCGCTCGAGCCGTTCGGCACCGACGCGCCGACCGTCGCCGCGCGGC
>JAFAFZ010000443.1 GCA_023423215.1 Actinomycetes bacterium | reverse complement strand
CCCGGCGCACGACGACAACGCGGAGCTCTCAGCTTGTCCTCGGCGGGTACGAGACGGACTTGGTCTAGTCGCCGCTCATCGACGCGCTGAGCAGCCATTGGGCGCGCGACCCACCAGCGCACCAGGTCGGGGCCGAGTTCGCCGCAACCGGTCGTTGCCACAGACACGACCTTGACCGGGTAGCGGTCGGCAGTTCCGAACAACTTGCGGCCGACCTCCCCGGGGGAGGTTCCCTGCACGAGCGCAGCCAAGTGCGGCTAAGGCGGCTGAGGTACTGGCTGGCCAGCGGCGAACAGCGGGGTGGTACCCGGTGATTTGTGCCCGAAGTGTGCCAACGCCGACTTGTGGGTCGACGGCGAATGCCGGCGCCGCCGGCGCGATCCCAATGATGAGGCGGCGGAGTGGCGTTGGCGTGTGATGGCCGGCGTCGCGCGGACGCCACGCTCTCAAGGTGGCGGCACGGGTTCGAATCCCGTTGGGGGTACCAGCACAGAAGCCTTTGGTGTGGCGGCGGAATCGTCGCCAGGCCAGGGGCTTCGACGGTTTACGGGCCCACCGACGCTCTCTGCCGCGACCCGTGTGATTGCAGGCTTCCAGAGCTGGTTCTGTTCCGATTGTGCCCAGATTGTGCCAAGGAGCCGCTCGGTCGAGTCCTGCTCGGCGGAAGCGTTGGTGTCGGCCCAGTGATGGCATGGCGAATCTGCTGGACAGCGATCCTTCGGGCGAAGCTGACACCACCTATCCGGTGTGGCGGCAGGGGTTCGAGTCACTCTCGGTTCATCACTGCCCACGGCCCCGCTGGTGCGATCGCTTGGTTTGCTTGGACTGCACCCGAGCAACTTGTGCAAGGCGAGGGACGGCGGGGCCGGCGATGCCGCCGGGGGCCTGACGAGGGAGCAGCCACACCCCCAGGGTGGCGGCATGAGTCCGACCGCCACGATTCTGCGAGCGGAGCCTTGCTGCGCTGCGCCGGCTGTGCTCCAGCACCGAGGACCACATCTGGGCTGGTGCGCGGACGACCTGATCGACCGTCCGAGGCGCAAGGGGGACCGTCGCGCCGTTGTGACGATGATGGCCGAGCGGGCGGAGCGCCGGATCGCGGAGATCGAGTGGTCGTAAGAGCTCGTGGATGGCTACGACGACGAGGACAGCCCGTCCGTCTGAGATCCGCCGGCCGGTGGCGGCTCGAGCCCACTTCCCCCGAGCGGGTGAATTCGCATCGAGATTCTGGCGACCCGCAACGGACAGGGACCACCTGACACGCATCGCGGAGGGCGACGAACCTCTCCCTCTGACCTGGCATCGGTTTGGAAGTCGTCGGACGGGATGACTTGGCACCCTCGACAAAGAGCCTGTCGTCGGTCAGCGGCTCAGGACAGGCGGTCCCGGCGCTCCTGTTCCCGCTTGGAGTAGGTCGCTGCGCGGATCGCCTCGTCTGTCTCGAGGCCGGATCCGAGTCCGCCGCCCACGGTTGCGGCGGAAGCGACGAACCACGCGAGGACGGATACGTCGCCGTAGCCGAGCGGAGCGTGGAGGTAGCGGCCCATCACGCTGGGATCAAGGATGAAGTACGCCCACGCCAGGTTCACCACGAACAGCGCGAGGTAACAGATGAGCACCCCGGCCAGGACGGTCAGTACCGTCGACGCGTTGTAGAGGCGTGACCGGGACCGTGCCTGCGTGGACTTGTCGTCTGGGCGGTCCCAGAGTTCGCCGTCGATCACGAGCCATGCCACGGCGAGTGCGATCGATACGACGGTCGCGACGACGAGTCGCCACCACGACAGGGACGCGGCGAGCAGCCAGACGGTGGAGTTGATCGTCGCGACCGCACCGGTCGCCAACGCCGCGACGAGCGCCGACTTCAATCCGGGCACCAACCTCCATGGGCGGTTCGCGAGCACCATCCCCGACAACACGCGCCACCGACCGCGGCCGGACGGAAGAGCCACGTGATGCTGGCGGTTCGTGTTCGGGTCGGCCATCTCGGCCAACTGTGTGCGCACTGCTTGTCGGGCGCGCGCGTGCATGCGGAAGCCGCCGAGCGCGGGGAGCGAGAGGACCGCTGCACGCCGGTCCGGGTCGGTCTCGACCAGCAGATAGCCGCCTTCAGGATCCGGGACTGGGAGCTCGGTCAGTCCGACCACGAGGTCCCAGGAGTGGTCTCGAGCATGTTCCAGCAGGCGACCGATCGCCGTCTCTACGTCCTCGGATCCGGTGGTGAACGGCTCACTCACCACGGCAACGTCCCACTCGCTGCCGCCGACTTGGTGCTGATCGCTGAAGCGTCGTGCGATCTCGGTCGGCGCGTCCGGATCTGCCACGATCCCGATTCGCAGTGGCGCCATGTCGGCGTCGTTCCCACCGATCACCGGGTCGGCACCTCGGGACCGTCGAGGTCCGAACCCGAGCCGATCCCCTGTGGGTCCGCGGTCAGAGCAGCGAGGGCGTCTTCTCCGTCGTCGTAGTGGCGTTCCACGGCTGCGGTGAGGAGGCGCAGCTGGCGGTCGAGCGGTTCTCTGCGCTCGGGCGGGGCAACGGTCGTGAGATCCTCGAGCGCTGCGACGAGGCGACGAGTGACCTGCGGTGATTCGATGCTCGCGAGACGTATCTCGTCGAACGCGAGTCGCACGTACGCCTCCCACGTGGTGGTCCTGACCACGAGGCGGAGCTGGCCGTCGTCGTCGTGGCGGAGGCCCGAGGGGAAGCGCCGCGTGGACAGCTGCCGAAGTCCATCGTGGAGGCGGTCGACTGCCTGCACACAGGTGGTCGGGTCGTCGAACGGCTGAGCGATCGACCGCACGCCGATGTCGACGAGCTTGCGGAACCCGTAGGCCGGGTCGTCGACGTGGGTCCGCTCGGAGCCGAGCACGACCGACCGTGCGACGGCCGAGTGGTCCAGGGTCCCCAGGTCCCCGTGGATGCGGAACAGCGGCGCACCCGTCGGGACGAAGTCACCCATGGCGGGAAGGAGCTCGAGGACGCAGTCGGCGCGGCGCGCAGCGGCCACGAGGCGGTCGTCGAGCACCTCGACGACGGCTCCCGAGTCCGGAGCGACGACGACCTCGAGCACCTGCTCCTCGTCGTTCGCCGGGTCGGCCGGGTACTGCCGATCGAACTGCTCACGGCTGTGGTCGCCCACGAGGTCGATGAGGCCGCTCGCCCGCAGATGTCGGCCGGAGTGCTGCACGAACAGGAACAGCCCGGCAAGGCTCGCCAGCATCAGGGCGCCGGCGACGACGACCGAGAGGCCGGGTACCGTCCCGGGGCGGGCGTCGACATCCCGGAGGACGAGCAGCGAGTACACGATAGTCGCGCCGAACAGCCCGATGGCCAGCTGGCTGCGCCGATCGTTCAGCAGCGCCGAGACGATGCGCGGCGAGAACTGGCCCATCGCGAGCTGGACGGCGACGGTCGTCACGGTCAGCACGAGGCTGCCCAGGGTGATGGTCGCGGTCGCGACCGTGCTGAGGAAGGTCTGGGCCGAGGTGGGGGTGCCCGTCAGGCGGGGCGTGACGAGGTCGTACTCGAACGCCCTGTCGATCGCGAGCGTCCCCACCGCCAGGACCACACCGCCCAGCACGCAGATCAGCGGGACGAGCCACAAGGCCGATCGCAGCCTGCATGCCAGGCGGTGGCCGGGCGGCATCAGGCGGCCGAGGTGGCGTGATGACCGTCGGGGCTCAGGACGACCTTCGTGCAGTCGTCCTCCTTGTGCTTGAACGTCTCGTACGCGGCCGGAGCTTCGTCGAGCGGCACCCGGTGGCTGATGACGAAGCTCGGGTCGATCTCGCCGCGCTCGATGCGCTCGAGGAGCGGGCGCATGTAGCGGTGCACGTGGCACTGCCCGGTCTTCATGGTGAGCCCCCGGTTCATGAACGCTCCCATGGGGAACTTGTCGATCAGACCGCCGTACACGCCGATCACCGAGATGGTGCCGCCGTTGCGGCAGCTGGTGATCATCTGGCGCAGGACGTGGGGTCGGTCGGTCTCCATGCGCATGGCCTGCTTGACCCTGTCGTACGTGTGGATCGGGGTGGAGCCGTGATGCGCTTCCATGCCGACCGCGTCGATGCAGGCGTCCGGGCCTCGGCCTCCCGTCATCTCCTTCAGCGCTTCGTTGACGTCGGTGTCCTCGTAGTTGAGGGTCTCGACGCCGGTCGCGGCTGCCGCGCGTTCGAGTCGGTACGGGAAGCGGTCGATCGCGATGACGCGTTCTGCGCCGAGCAGGAAGGCGCTGGCCATCGCGAACATGCCGACCGGACCTGCGCCCCAGACGGCGACGACGTCGCCACCCTTGATGTCGCAGAACTCTGCGCCCATGTAGCCGGTCGGGAAGATGTCGGAGAGGAACAGCACCTGTTCATCCGGCAGCGAGTCGTCCTCGATCTTCAACGGGCCCACGTCGGCGAACGGGACCCGCGCGTACTCGGCCTGCCCGCCGGCGAAGCCGCCGGTCAGGTGCGAGTAGCCGAAGATGCCTGCGGTCGGGAACCCGAACATCTTCTCCGCCAACGCCGCGTTCGGGTTGCTGTTCTCGCACAACGAGGTGAGACCGCGCTGGCACGCGTTGCACGCGCCACAGGCGATGGGGAAGGGGACGACCACCCGGTCCCCGACATTCAGGTTCGACACGGCCGGCCCGGTCTCGACGACACGGCCCATGAACTCGTGGCCGAGGATGTCGCCGCTCTTCATCGTCGGGATGTACCCGTCGTAGAGGTGGAGGTCGGACCCGCAGACGGCGGTCGAGGTGATCTCGATGATCGCGTCGCGATCGTTGAGGATCTTCGGATCGGGCACGTCTCGCACCTCGACCGTGTTCGGGGACACCCAGCAGTTCGCCTTCATCGCTGGCCTCCGACCTTGGTGAGCTCCCGATCGGTCAGGGGCTGCGCCGGGCGCTGCTTGGCGAACTTCTTGACCTGGCTCGCTTCCGGGTTGGCCTCGGAGCAGACGATCTCTCCGGTCTCGAGGATCTGCTTGACGTGACGCAGGTCGTCGCGGACCTGCTGGCCGGGCTCCTCCCCGAACAGCTTCGCTGCGAGCTTCCCGGCGCTGCCTCCGGGCACATCGACGTCGAGGCTCACCACGATCTCGGTTCCCTGCGCGGCCGGGGCCTGGTGGAACTCCACCATCCCTGCGTTGGCGACCGGGGTGGTGCCCTCGGACTTCCAAGCGATCACCGACGACGGCACGTCCTCGGTGACGATCGCATCCCACTCGACCGAACTGCCTGCCGGTCCTCGTGCCGTCCAGTGCGAGTGCCGGTCGTCCTGTGTCTCCACCGACTCGAGGTGGTGCATGAACCTCGGCAGGTTCGTGAAGTCCCGCCAGAAGGCGTACACCTCATCCGGGGATCTCCTGACGGTGATCGCTGCGCGTGTCTTCATGCTGGTCCTTCCGTTGGTGGTGTGACGCTCGGGAACGCCGGCGAGATCGAGCGCCGTGACGCCGACCACGGCGGCAGTAGCGATCGTCGTCCGTCTCCGCTTGCTCGACGACCCGAGAGATCTCAGGAGCAGCGCCAGGTCCATGACATCGCCGCCCACGCGAGCCGCCATCCACCGAGAGCCGTTCGAGCGCGACAGCAGACCTCCCGCGGCGGCGAGCTCTCGCGCACCGATCACGCGTTGGGTCCTGCGTCGAGCCCCGCCGGGCGGTAGGCCGCAGAGCCGGTTCACCCCATCCGGGGTGACCAACTGCATCGTCCCCAGACCGAGGCTGAACCAGCCCATCGCGTCTCGGAGGTTCCGTACTCGGGCGGGAGCTTCGGTGTCCGACATCGGTCGACCCCATCTGTTCGTTGCGACCACAGGGTCGTACCCCCGGCAGGATCTTGCAGAACAAGGCGCCGGGTTCGGCGGGTCGATTCCGCTGGTGGTCGAGTCAGCACTGCCACCGACCTGATCGCCGCCGCCGGCACACCGTGGGCGGTAGCGGGCAGGGGAGCGAGCCAAGTCGCGCTCGCATCCGCTTTCTACGGCTCCACCACCACCTCCACCGGCGCCAGCGTCCGACGAGGCAACAGCTACAACGCCGCAGGCGTCCCCAGCGGCACCGACACCCTCACCCCCAAGATGGGCTACCGAGGCGAACTAACCCTCGGACCACTCCTCAACCTCCGCGCCCGCGACTACCACCCCGTCACCGGCGCCTTTACCACCACCGACCCACTTGACGGCATCCACGTGATCCGCCACTACGCGGTACGCAGAATCCTGCGAAGTTGGTCGGCCGCTTCGCGTCCGATGAACGAGACGCTCTCACCGTTCAAGAACCTGACCTTCAGCGCTGCACCGGATCCACGCGCTTCGGCCTCGGACACATCTCCGGACCATCGCTCGGTTCGGAGCGAGGAGAAATTGCCGTTAACGCTGAAGAGAGTCAGGAGGGACCCGCGCCGGGCGAGGACGCGGAGGCCGACGAACTGGAAGCCCGGGACCCAGTTGAACCAGTTGTGCGTGCTGCACAGGAACACGTCCACGTCCTGTAGCGGGCCGACCCGTTCCTGCAGCTCGTTGTGAAGCGATGGGGTGTAGCGGGGGTCGTGGGCACCATCCATTGCCCAACTCTACGGAGGGCGGCAATCGGATCGGTGCGCGCTCAACCGGCGCCATGGGGCAGTTCCCGCCTCGCAGACGTTGAAGCCTGCGGAGTGAAGGGAGGCGAGGATCCTGTTGGTCAGCAGGGCGCAGGAATCGCCCGTCACCCCCACTCCCACACCGCTCGCTCGATCGCGCGACGAGCCTCAGGCGGCATGCCGTCAGAGAGTCTGGAGGAGTCCTGCTCTGTCATTGGACAATCTTCCCGCACGTCGCTCGCTCAGCTGGCTCGAATCCGTCGATCGTGCTCGAGCGTGACCGTCCCGCTCCCGGCGATCAGGGGCAGGGCCGACGCAGAGTCGTGCGGTCGAGCCCGACCACCGAGGTTCGGAGCGATCCGGTAACACTGAAGGGGTGAGTACCGCGGACAACGGGCTGGTCAGCAGCCGGGGGCGATGGGTGCTGCCGGTAGCAGGTGGCGAGGTCACACAGGTCCGCATCGACTACGCCTTCGGCCTCATCATCGAGACGTACGACGAACGCCGTGCCTCAACGAGCATCCGGATCGGTTCACCCTTCGAGTACGTGCAGGACGGCGTGACGCTCAGGGTCGACCCTGAGCAGACCGAACAACTGGCTCCGCTCCTCACCTTGCACAAGGCCGGCGTGAACGAGGGGTTTGCGATCAAGGACGGGAACCTGGTCCTGCGATTCGACGGCGGGCGGGAAATTCGTGTCGCACCGAACGAGCAGTACGAGGCTTGGGAGGCCAGCGGGCACCTTGCACCGATCGAACGGAAGTTCAGCCTCGTCGCTGTGCCGTCAGGCGGCGTCGCTCTTTTCTGAGCGGCATCCCATAGGTGCCGATAGAGGGCGGCTCGTACTCCGCGCAGATCCTTCCTTCGGCGGTCTGGCAAGCCCAGGTTCTCAACCGCAGCCGGGTGTACGTGGCACTTTGTTCGAGTCGGCGGATTTGACTGCCGCGGTCATTCAGCTGCGTGCTGAGGGTCAGGTGGATGCCACATCGAAGGCGGCTGAGAGGTACTGGCTGGCCAGCGGCGAACAGCGGGGTGGTACCCGGTGATTTTGTGCCCGAAGTGTGCCAACGGCGACTTGTGGGTCGACGGCGAATGCTGGCGCCGCCGGCGCGATCCCAATGATGAGGCGGCGGAGTGGCGTTGGCGTGTGATGGTCGGCGTCGCGCGGACGCCACGCTCTCAAGGTGGCGGCACGGGTTCGAATCCCGTTGGGGGTACCAGCACAGAAGCCCTTGGCAGGGCACCGGAGACGGTGCCAGGTCAAGGGTTTCGGCCTTTTTCGGCCGGCCGTGGGTGTCGTCGCTGTCACTGTCCGTACTGGTCCGTCACGGCCCGTGTCGCGCCGTTCGTGCCGACGTTGTGCCACGTTCGTGCCAACCGGATGATCGGTGGCCTCGCCTCGGACGTCGTCAGGACGGTCGCCACCGAGCCCTTGGGGACTGCCCGCTCCCAGAGAACGCCCGAGGCGCTGATGGCTGCGTTGCCAGTGGCGAGAGCTCCACGGCACTTCGGATCGTCGAGCGGCTGCGGTAGGGGTATCGATGGGCGAGCGCCGTCACGTTCTGAGGCGGGTGATCTCCTGGCGGGCGTGCTGCTCCGCATCATCGAAGGGGTGATCCGTGGGCCGGGCAGCGCACGTTCGCTGGGTACCCGCGGCGTCTGATCGAGCGTCACGCGACGAGAGGACCTGTCTACGCTGCTCGGATGGCCGAGCCAAGCGATCCGACAGCCGATCTGGCGGTACCTGCGAGCAGTGCTTCGTTCGTACCGAGTTGGGTCGCAACGCTGGCGGAGTTCGCGTATGTGTGGGGCTACCCGATGGTCAACATGCTGAACCGGCGCGAACGGTTGAGCGCAGCGCCCGAACCCGGTCGGCTCGGGGGTGTGCTCCCTGCGGCGCCGACGGGGCAGATCGCGATGCTGAACGACTACATCGACCCGGGTCAGACCTTCATCGCCTGCCCGAACCAGGACGTCGTCTACGGGCTCGGCTACTTCTCGCTCGACGAACAGCCGGTCGTCGTGCAGGTGCCCGACTTCGGCGACCGCTTCTACGTGTACGCGTTCTACGACGGACGGACCGACCAGTTCGGACACCTCGGATCACCGTACGACAGCAGCCCAGGCCACTACCTGCTCGTCGGCCCGACCTGGGACGGCGAGATCCCAGACGGGATCGTAGAGCTGTTCCGATCGCCGACCGACGTCGCCAACGCGATCCCTCGAGTGTTCATGGACGACACCGACGAGGACCGCGCTGCGATCCAGTCGCTCATCAACCAGGTCATGGTCTACCCACTCGCCGACTACACACCCGGCGAGATGCGGACGAAGGACTGGTCCGACGTGCCCACCTTCGACGCAGGCCCGCGATCCGCCGACGCCGGCGAGACCAGATGGGTCGAGCCCGACACGTTCTTCGAACGGTTGGGCGAAGTGCTCGCCACCATGCCCCCGCTCCCGGGAGAAGAGGCGCTCTACGCCCAGTTCGGCGCACTGATCGACGCAGGCCGTCAGGACCCATCGGTGGCAGAGCAGATGCTCAACGCAGCTCGCGCTGCAGACGCAGGTTTCGTCGAGCAGGCGATGCGCTGGGAGTACAACGGCAAGCCCGCGGGCAACGGCTGGAATCGCTCCCAGCACAACTCGGAATGGGGACTCGACTACCAGAACCGGGCGACGACCTCGAAATCGAACATGTTCGAGAACCGCCCGACCGAGACCCAGTACTTCTACACCGACGTCGACACCGACGGCGCACCGCTCACCGGCGAGCGTTCCTACGAACTCACCTTCGCAGCGAGTCAGCTTCCACCTGTCGACGGGTTCTGGTCGCTCACCATGTACACCGCGACCCACTTCTTCCACCCCAACGATCTCGACCGCTACTCGCTCGGCACGAAGAACAAGACCCTCATCACCGGAGACGACGGGTCCCTCACGCTCTACGCCGGCAGCGAGCCACCAGGCTCAGACCGTGAAGCGAACTGGCTGCCCGCCCCGGCCGGACCCTTCTCGCTCTACCTGCGCGCCTACGGCGGGAAGCAGCGGATCGTCGACGGTTCGTGGCGACCTCCGATCGTCGCCCGGCGCCGCTAACGAGACCGTCAGGGGAGAGCGAGTAGCTCGTTGCTCTCGGCGAGGCGGGCCAGGTGGTCGCGCCCGTCGTGGCTCCACCGCACGAACCCGACGCACCCCTCCGGTGTCCACACCGACGTGAGCTGCCCGAGTTCCCGAGCGTCACCGACAGGCGGCCGTCGTCGCACGCGGCGTTGCTTCGGCGGTGTCGCGGGCGATCTCGAGGGCGAGGCGCACGTCCGCCATGTTCGGGTCACCGCCGCTGCCCTCGATCACGGAGCCGAACCTGTCGACGCGCGCTGACGGGCGCCGATCGCGCCGGACGTCGTCAGCTGACGGGAGTGACGATGTTGACGTCCCCGCGCCGAACGGTACCCACCGGCGGCAGCTCGGTGTGGCGCAGACATCGACGAACCTAGCGACGGCCTTGCGCCGATGGACTCCAAACGCCGCACCGGGCGTGACGACGGTGAGCGGTCGCCGCGCGCCGTTCTCGATCTCGCGGGACTGCCCGGAGCTGCGCCGACGGGTTAGGCGGAGAGGGCGAGGTCGGCCCAGACGCGTTTGCCGTGGGTGGTGGGTTCGCTCGCCCATCGGCTGCTCAGCGACTCGACGAGGAGGAGGCCCCGGTCGGTGCTGCCGAGCTCGGATGGTTGGCGCATCGGGAGCGCGGCGATGTTGCAGTCGTCGACTGAGATGCACAGCGAGTTGGTGGTGGCCGCGACCCCCACGACCAGGTCGGGGCACGCGGTGTGCACGACGACGTTCGTGACGAGTTCGCTGACGATGAGCAGCGCCTCTTGCTCGACGTCGAGCCGACCCAGGACGACCAGGATCTCGCGCACGTACTGGCGGGCGAGGTAGGGGGCGTCCGGGGTGGCGAGCAGCACGAGGGGGCTCGCGAGGTCATCGCCGCGACGGCTGTCTTCGGGGAAACTCACGAGGCTCTCCCTGCGGCAGCGTGTTCGAAAGCGGCGCTCTACCCGGTTGAGGGTAAACGAGAACTGGAGACAGCGCTCGGAGAGCTGGTGCTAGGAGGTGTGCGCGACGTGGAAGATGCCCTCGACTGCGTTCAGCTGCAGCAGCCGGGCGACCTGGGGGGACGGGTTCAGGATGGTGAGGACAGCGCCGCTGAGGCGGTACTCCATCAGGGTCCGGAGTCCGGTGGAGTCGAGGAACGACACGCCGGACATGTCCACGACCGTCGGCGCATCGGGATCTTCTGCGGCGACGAGCGCGTCGTGCAGATGGTGGGCGTTGCTCAGGTCGATTTCTCCGGACGCGTAGAGCGTTCCGGACGGATCGAGCCGGAACAGGCACAGCTCGGGTGAGGCCTGGTCAAAGCGCGGCATAGGTGCTCCCGGTGGTTCGCTTGATCTCGAACGGACACTCGTTGCACCCCTCCGAACAAACGCAAGCGTTCGTCGACGTCGAACCTACGCCCGCCGCCACCCCTGGTGATAGGGGTGAAAGGTCTTCCACCCTTCCGGGTGTGTGAGGACTCAAAGGTCGGTGCCTTGGAGGCCGCCGGGGGACACTTCGATCACCCCGCGAGGTGAGGGGCGAGAGGTGGGCGGCAACTACGATCCGGTTCACCACACCGACGGGAGGCCGAGTGGACGAGAACCCGCAGCTGCGGATCGAGCACCAGGCCGACCGGCTCGTCATCGACGGTGAGGTCGACATGAACTCCGCGCCGCAGCTGCGCGCTGCGCTCGAGGAGCACTTCCCCGGTTCGCGGGCCGTGACCCTCGACCTCGCTGGCGTGACGTTCATGGACTCGTCCGGGCTGCGAGTGCTGATCGAGCTGCACCAGCGCGTCGACACCGTCACCCTCGTCGATCCCACCAGCGCCGTCGATCGTCTTTTCGAGCTCGCCAGCGTCACCGAGCTCTTCGCGATCGTCCGCTCCTGACCGCCGCGCTAGCGGTCCAGCGGAATGGTCCGGTCAGGGTCGATGCGCTTCATCATTGTGGAGGACAGCCGGAGTGCCCCGGGGAGGTCGCCGAGCTCGGCGTCGTAGAACCCCTGGTACGTGGTCAGCTTCGGTGCGAGCACGCGCAGCACATGGTCCTCATCGGACTGAGCGTCGTTGCCGAACAAGCGCTGCACGTTCCCTGACGCGGCGAGATCGACACAGCTTCCACTCCGGGCGGGGGCTGGAGCGCTGCGCATCGCAGCGTTGCGCCCCTCCATGGGCCGTGCGGCGATCGGGGGGACGCGGGTGTGATGATGGCTACGTGACCACGATCGGCTCGGCAGCTCTGCGACCCAACCCTGCGCTGCAGGCCCTTTCCTCTCTCGTCGGCAGGTGGCGTACACGGGGCACCCACCCCCTCGTCCCCGGCGTGACCTTCCACGGGCACACGTCGATCGAGTGCCACGAAGGCGGTGCGTTCCTGATCCTGCGGTCGGAGATCGACGAGCCGGAAGTTCCAAGCGGAGTGGCGATCATCGGCTCGGACGACGCTGCCGGCTCGTTCACGATGATCTACTTCGACGAGCGAGAGGTGTCTCGCCGGTACGCCGTGGAGGTCGAGGGCGGAGTCGTCCGGTGGCACCGGGACGAGGCCGGGTTCGCGCAGCAGATGACCCTCACGGTCGCGCCCGACGGCAGCCGCATCGACGCCCACGGCACCATGTCGCGCGACGGTGGCCCGTGGGAGGACGATCTGCAGCTGACCTACGTGCGGATCGACTCGTAGGCGCGGTCTTCGCCGGCGTTGTTCCTCCGACAGGAGTCCACGCCAGGACGTTTTCAGGCTCGAGGATCGCGAAACCGGCCGCACGAGCCGCTTGGTGGGAGCGAACGCTCGTCTTGTGCAGAAGGCGGCCGGTCGATCACGCGGGGTGCGCGAGCGGGGACGTCTGCTGGAACAGGTGTCCGATCTCGTCTGCCGGCAGGGGACGGGCGAAGTGGAACCCTTGGCCGTGGTCGACGCCGATCTCTTCGAGCAACCGACGTTGCCCCTCGGTCTCGACGCCCTCCGCAAGCGTCGCGAGTCCGAGGTCGTGTCCGAGTTGGTTGATGGTCCTGACCAGCGCGAGGTCGCTCGGTCGGGACTCGATGTGGTCCACGAACGACTTGTCGATCTTGAGCACGTCGAACGGGAAGGTCTGGAGGTAGCTCAGCGAGGAGTACCCGGTGCCGAAGTCGTCGAGGGCGAGCACGACGCCCAGGTCGCGGATCTGGCGGAGTCGGAGCAGCGCAGTGTCGGTGTCGCCGACCAGGACGGACTCGGTGACTTCGATCTTGAGCAGCGACGGATCGAGCCTCGACAGATCGAGCGCATCGGCGATGTCGTCGACCAGGCGCGCGTCGAGGAACTGACGCGGTGAGACGTTGACGGCGACCTTCTTCGATTCGTCGGTGAGTCGCTGCCAGTCCGCCGCAGTTCGACAGGCCTCCTCGAGCACCCACCGTCCGAGCGGGACGATCAGACCGCTGAGCTCTGCGACGTCGATGAACTCGACCGGGCCGAGGAGTCCTCGGTCCGGGTGCTGCCAGCGGACGAGTGCTTCTGCGCCGTGGGGTCGACCGGTCGCCAGCGTGACGAGCGGCTGGTAGTGGATGCGAAGCTGGCCGGACTCGATGGCCTCTCGGAGCTCCGTCTCGGTCCGGAGTCGGCGGACCAGGTCGATCCGCATCGCGGGCTGGTACGCAGCGACGCGATCCATGACGTTCGACTTCGCGACGTACATGGCGGTGTCCGCAGCGCGGATGAGGTCCTCGGCGCTCTCACCGGCCGCGTCGATGGCGACACCGATGCTCGCGGTGATCGCCACGGTTCGCGGTCCGAGCTGGATCGGATCTTCGACCGCGTCGAGGATGCGACGTGCGGTGCCGTCGGCCAGCTCGGGATCAGACGTCGGGAGCGCCACCACGAACTCGTCGCCGCCGAGGCGGGCGAGGAGGTGGCCGTGCCCGTCCAACGCTGCCTGGAGCCGACGAGCGACGACGCGGAGCAGCTCGTCACCGACGTCATGACCTGCGCTGTCGTTGATGGCCTTGAAACCGTCGAGGTCGATGAACAGCACCGCAAGGGCTGTTCCTCGCTGCAGCTCAGCGGTGAGGTGCGTGACCAGCTGCACCCTGTTGGGGAGCCCGGTCAGGTCGTCGAAGAAGGCCTGCTGCTCGAGCTTGCGTTCGAGCTGCCGTCGGGCCGAGACGTCCCGGATCGTGTAGACGAAACCTCGGACGTCGGGGTCTGCGGAGTGGTCCTGGCCGATCGTCTCGACCTCGACCCAATGTCCGTCGGCGTGACGCACCCGCGTTTGGACGACCTCCTCGTTCGCCGTGGAGACAGCGGCCTCGGTCCACAACGACGCCCAGTCCGGGCGTTGCTGCTGATCGACGCGGTCGACCATGAACTCGAGCACCGACTGACCTTCCATCTCGGCTGGGTCGTAGCCGAAGGTCAACGCTGCAGCGGGGCTGACGTAGGTGATCAGACCCGCTTCGTCGAAGACGATCACCGTGTCGCCTGACCGCTGGACCAATGCCGCGGTCCGGCGTTCCTTGCCGGCCAGCAACTCCTGCTGAGCCCGATCGAGGCGAAGGCGGAGCACGGCGATCGATTCGCCCACGACCACGGCGACCCCGATCACGACGGCCGTCGCGACGAGTGGTACATCGAGGCGGTCGCTGTGCCGCAGCGGGATGTAGAACGTCGCAGCGAGGACCGGCGAGAGCCACAACAGCGTGAAGCGTGGTTGGAACAGCCCGGACCAGACGGCGATGACCACCAGCGAGAGCGTCAAGACGTACGGTTCCGGGTCCAGGAGGCTCGCGTAGCTCAGCGAGGCGAGCCCGGGGACGAGCAACCACAGCGGGGCGCGCACGCTCCAGCGCTCCCACGGAGCGATCAGCGCGAAGGTCCCAGCGGCGGCCCCCGCCGCAGCGATGCCCAGCTCGACGGCGAGGGTTCGATCGGCGGCCCGAGACGCCACGACGTTGCCGAGTGTCGACAACGCACCGACCCAGATGAACACGCCAGCCACTCGGCCAGCGGTACGGCCCGCGACGGGAGGACGGGAGGACGAACCGACGGCCACGCCACTGGTTCGGTTGAAAAATCATCGACCTTGAGAACGGCGGCGAGCTGGGCTGGAGCGAGCCTGTCGCGCTCGCTTCCGACATCTGCGGATCCACCATCACTTCCGCCAACGTCCGCCGCGCCAACAGCTACCACGCCACGGGCGTCCCCAGCGGCGCCGACACCCTCACCCCCCCAAGACGGGCTACAGCGGCGAACTCACCCTCGGACCACTCCTCAACCTCTGCGCACGCGACTACCACCCCGTCACCGGTGCGTTCACCACCACCGACCCACTCGACGGCCTGAACGGCACCCCCGTTCTCAACACGCCGTACCACTACTCCAACAACGACCCGGTCAACCACACCGACCCGCGCGGCCTTCAGCCAGACGACGAAGACGCATCGAGGTCGCCCGAGATGTCATAGCTGGCCAGGGTGACGGCCGGGCTAGTTCGCCGGCCAGGTCCGCGTCGGTCTAATCCGCGGGGTACAGGTCCAGGTCGAGATCGATGTCGAGCGCGACGAGCCGCTCGAGCACTGCGGCGGTGAGGGTCCCGTCGGGGGTTGCGCCCTCGTCCATCCAGATGTGCAGGGAGAGGTGCGCGTCGAGGTCCAGCTCGCGCCTCACCGCCCTGAACTCGACCCCGACCGAGTCGATCAGGTCGAGCATCGTCTCGATCACACCCTCGGGGTCGACGGTTCGCACGTGGTCGATCCCGTAGGACCACCAGGATCGGTCCGAGGGCGACTGGTACATGCCGTTCGGCCAGGTCCGCGGCTGTCCGGCGATCGCACGCCGATCGCTGGGGAGGCCGGTTCGCTCGCTCACGACGGCGAGGTCGATCGGGCGTGACGTGCTCAGCACCAACGTCGCGCTGATCCGGGGTTCCATCAGTCCATCCTGCCGGGGGGCTGCGGACATCGGTCGCCGATCCGGGACGAGTCGACCTGGAGGTGTGCTTCAACGTCCGGCAGCCTTCGTCATCGCTGCACCTATGGTCAGGTCCATGACCGATCGCTCACCGGGGCCATGCCGTGTGGTGGACTGGAGTGGGATCGTGGCCACGAGAGCTTCGTCGCAGTCGTGAGAGCAGAGTCGTCGAGCGGGCTCGTCGTGTCCCAGGTGCACGACCATTCGATCCTCGGCGGGCTCCGCTGGATCCGCGCCGACGAGGTCATCTCTTCGGAGGAGCTTCCCATCGATTCGCCGGCGGTCCGGCTCGCCGCCCACCGTGGGGACCTGAGCGCGAGTGTCGACGGTTCGCTCACCGACCTGGCGACGCTCCTCGAGCTGCTCGCTGGCCTGACCGAGCCGGTCGCCGTGTGCCGAGAGCGAACTGGTTCGGACGAGCTCCTCGTTGGGGCGAACGCGAGGGTCGTCGGCGGCCGGCTGGCGCTGATCTAGATTGACCCGTGCGGCGTGCTCACCGGCGAGACGCTGGACCTCCGCTTGGACGAGATCATCAGCGTCGAATGGGGAACCACGTACCTCCACGATCTGGCGGAGCTGGCAACGCTGCCTGCGGCAGGGCCCGGCGACATCGCGACGTCGACGTGACACCGTCCCGCAAGGGTGTCTCGCTGCTGGGCGGGGCGCTGCCGATCGACTCCGTTCGACGCCTCGCGCCACGTAGGGCGACCGGTCGTCCGCGGCGTGCTCTCGCGCCCGGAGCGGACTCGGGCTTGTGACTCCGGGAGTATCAGCGGACACTCGACCGTCGTGAAGCCGAACAACGGGGTCGAGGTCGAGGGTCTTCGAGTCCTCATGGCCCAACACCTATCCGGCGAGACCCCGTGGTACTGGCCGATCGCTGCGGTGTTCGACCTGGATGTCCAGACGGTCGCCTGGGACCTCACGGTCGTGACCGCCACGGGATCAGCGCCGCTCGCTCGACGCCGGTTCCGGCGCAAGCGGGAGGCGACGACGGCGCGCGATGGGTTCGTCCTCGCCGTCACAGCGGGCCTGGTCGACACTTCGGATCCTCCGGCGGTCCAGGCGGCGCTCGATGCCGTACCGACATCCGCGTGCTCCCGGCCCGGCGTCAGCCGATGACATCGTGCAAGGAATCTCGGCCTGGGTGTCGGTTCGGCTCGACCCCGTTCGACGTCGTGGTGACGCACGACGTCCGGTCGTGCCGGCACTGGAGGAGACTTCCACGATGACCCGTTACCTCATGTCCGTCTGCTACCGCCCGGACACGGCACCTCCGACTCCCGACGAGCTCGAGACGATCATGGCCGACGTCACCGAGGTCCATCGTCAGCTGCAGGCCGAGGGCTCCTGGGTGTTCGGCGGCGGCCTCCACGACCCGAGCACCGCCACGGTCGTCACCTCTCGTGACGGGACCGCGGTCACCACCGACGGGCCCTTCATCGACAGCAAGGAGGTGATCGGGGGCTTCAGCATCATCGACGTCGCCGACCTCGACGTTGCGCTCGTGTGGGCGGAGCGGACCTCCCGGGCGACGCGCTGCCCGATCGAGGTGCGGCCGTTCATGGACGAACGACCCGGGTGAGCACAGCGCCGCAGTTCGATCGACGGACCCTCGATCGCGTCTTCCGCGAGGAGTGGAGTCGGGTGGTCGCCACGCTCGCTCGATCGTTCCGAGACCTCGACCTCGCCGAGGACGCGGCCCAGCAGGCGTTCGTCGAGGCAGCGATCAGCTGGCAGGCGACCGGGGTGCCACGCAACCCCGGGGCATGGATAACCGCGGTGGCTCGGCGACGAGCCGTCGACCGGCTCCGACGAGAGGCCGCACGGGGCGACAAGGAGCTCGTCGCCGCCGGCGTCCGGCAAGTCGACCAGTGGCCGGACTTCGACCTCGGCGGCGAGTCCGTCGACGACGACGTCGTGCGGCTGGTCTTCACGTGCTGCCACCCGGCCCTCGACGGATCCGCCCAGGTCGCGCTGACGCTGCGTCTCGTCGCCGGCATCGAGACCGCCGCGATCGCACGCGCCTTCCTGGTGTCGGAGGCGACGATGACCCAGCGGATCGTGCGGGCCAAGCGCAAGATCCGCGCCGCGAACATCCCGTTCCGGATGCCCGACGGCGCACACCTGGCCGATCGCCTCGGAGTGGTGCTGTCCGTCGTCTTCCTCACCTACAACGAGGGCTACGTCGCCACGAGCGGCGACGGGCTCGATCGGGCCGAGCTCTGCGACGAGGCGATCCGTCTCGCCCGACTCCTGGCGCAGCTCCTGCCCGAGGAGCCCGAAGTCCGCGGGCTGCTGTCGCTGATGCTGTTCACCAGTGCTCGGCGCCCCGCACGGCTCGCACGCGACGGATCGCTCGTGCCGCTGGGCGAGCAGGATCGATCGCTGTGGGACCAGCAGCAACTCGACGAGGCGCGAGCCCTGCTACGCGCCTGCATCGCCGAGGACCGTCCCGGCGCCTACCAGCTCCACGCCGCCGTCAACGCCGTCCACGCCGACGCACCCGCGCTGGCGTCGACCGACTGGGCGCAGATCCTGACGATCTACGACCAGCTGCTCAGGATCGCGCCGACACCGGTCGTCGAGCTGAACCGCGCCGTGGCGCTCGCCGAGGTCGAGGGGCCGGCGATGGCTCTGGTCACCGTCGACCGCCTCGAGCTCGAGCACTACCCGCTCTGGCACGCGGTGCGTGCCGACCTGCTCCAGCGGTGTGGACGTCGTGCCGATGCAGCGCTCGCGTACGAGCTCGCGCTCGAGATCACCGAGAACCCGGCCGAACAGCGGCACCTGCGTCGCCGCCTCGGCGAGCTGGCCTCGGCACCCGGGTGACCCCGAACGCTGAGCAGCACCGTTTGCCGGTGGTGCGCGTCCCTTCCGGCCGCCGTCAGCCCTCGGTCACGACAGTCCGAGCGCGTCGGCGAGCTGCTCCTTCGTCATGTCCGACCTGCCGGAGATGTTCGCTTCCTTGGCCCGCTCGTAGAGCTCGTCACGAGTCAGGTCGTCAACTGATGTCGACGAGCCGGACCCGGAGCGGACGCGCTGCTCCAGCTCCTCGGGATCCAGCGTCTCGATCCGTTCGGCGGCCTTCTCGCGGAGCTCGGGGAACATCTCCTTCTCCTCGTCGTCGACGTGGTGCGAGATCCCTGCCTTGACCATCTCGACCGCTGCGGCGAACCCGCCCTCGTCGGACAGTCGCTGCAGCTGCTCGAGTCCGTCCCGCGCGAGCTGGTGCTCGTTCGTCGCCTCCTCGGACTCCTCGGCGCCGAGCTCCTCGGCGACGATGGGGTAGAGGAACTGCTCCTCCACGTCCATGTGGACCCGGAGCGACTCGACCAGCTCGGCGACCAGGCGATCGCGCTCGGCTCCCGGCTCGCTGCTGTCGAGGCGGTCCAAGAGGCCCTCGACGTCACGATGCTCCTTGGTCAGGTGTTCGAGGATGTCCATGGTGCGCTCCTTCCTGGCGGGTGCTCGTCGCGCCGATATCCCGCGCTCGACGGGCTCAAACCGAGCTGGGCGGTGCGTCGCCCGGCAGCTCCCGGCGCCGCCGTCAGCGCCGTCGGCTCGCGGTATCCGGCGCACGATCGCACTACGACCACACGCTCGAAGCGGCTGCGGTGGCAGCGATCACCCCCACCAGGAGTGCGATGCCCACACCGTCGAGCAGGGTGGCCCCCGAGCGGTCCCCGTGCAGCCACCAGGCCATCGCTCGTCGCAGGCCGGGGAGTACCGGCCAGCCCAACAGGCCGACCGTGACCACGGTGGCGAGCAGCAGCGCGTTGGCTCGACCGAGCTGCTCGAGGTGGCGCGAGAACAGCGCGTCGTGCAGGACGATGAGGGGGTAGAGCCCGGCCAGGATCAACAGCCCTCGCTTCCACTGGGGCTCGTCCTGGTCGTCGTCGTGCTCCGGTCGGATCCGCCGTGCGTCGAGCCTCCGAGCTCCGAGCCGTGAGCGCACGAGCGGCGCCACCGGGGTGAACCACAGGGCGGCAACGGCGAGGGAGAGCGCCACGGCGACGGTCAGCCGATCGACCTGCACCGGGAGGACCCTCCCACCCTCGCCGCGCACCTTCGGCGCGCGACGTGCGCGCCGGCGCTCTCGGCGGCCACCGTCGGCACCCGCACTAGCCCTGGTGCCGGGAGCCCGCCCGATCGTCCTCTGCGTCGACCTCAATGCGGCGGTCGTGGGACGTGGGCGGGCGGTGCTCGTGACCCGCCAGGCCCACGGTGCGCCGGGCCTCCTTCATCCGTGCCTCGTAGACGTGGCGGCGGCCGCCCTGGAACTGCGATTCGAGCTCGCGCACCGCCGCAGTGACCGTGTCGTAGTACTGCGCGTCGTACTCCTCGACGATCTGGAAGGTCCATCGCCCGTCGAGCACGTTGCGCCCCACCACCTCGTTGGCGATCCTCGTCCCGGCATCGACCTCGCCGGCCTCGGTCAGCATCACCGCTGCCTCTTCGAAGAGCAGGTCCGCCCGACCGGTGAGCTGGTGGAGGGCGTACAGGTGGCCCCGGGCGCGCTCCACGTACTCGAGCGCTTCGCTCGCCTTGCCGACCGCATCCACCACCGCATCGGTGGAGCTCGCCTGCTGCTCTCGGAACGTCTCTGCGTCACGCATCGCCACGGTGATACCCAGCACGGCGCCGGGTAGACGTGGCGCGCCACACCCCGCTGCAGAGGTCGCATGTCGGTGTGCGCGACGAGGAGCCGCCATCGGGCGAGCCAGGTGGGGGCGAGCGGGCCTGACGGACCGGCCCCCTCGGCGTTCAGGACGCAGCGCGCTCGGTCGGCGAAGGGTTGCGTTCGTCGCTCTCGTGCGACGCGTCCAGGTCGCTGACGTCGCTCAGGCGGAGCGCCTCGAACGGTTCCGCCGACGCGGCGTCCTGCGGGGCGATGACGACGCAGAGGTGGTCGCCGCCCTCGTCGAGGACGGCGACCTTGCGGCCCCAGAACCGGTTCGGGCAGTCGCGCAGCAGCGGCACCGAACCGTCGGCCAGTTCGATGTCGAGGGTCGCGAACTTGTCCACGTCGTCGCCGCTCTGGGTCCCGAAGTGGGCGGCCAGGTCGTGCTGGTCCCGAGCCAGGAAGTGCACGGCGAGCTCGGTGGCCCGTTGGGCGACCCGGGCGGTGTGGTTCGCCTTCGACAACCAGACGGTGTAGCGGCCGGGCTCAATGCTCGACTGGGCGTGGAACCCGACGAGGCACCCCGCCTTCTCGTCCCCGAGTGCCGTCGTGACGACGATCATCGGGCGGTCGACGGACGACATCAGCTGGTCGAACGCATCCATCCGCCGGGTCTAGCGCCTCTCGGATCCCTGGTCGAGCGGTGCCCGACGGTAGAGGCGAAATGCTGTCCGGAGCGTGCTCGTCGAGAATCCGGTCGTGCGGTCCGGTCGTCCGTCGCTACGTTCGCCGCCATGGTGCGCATCGAACCCGCTCGGCGGGACTGGCTCAAGCTGCTGTCGATCTCGGACGCGGCGTTCGGCGGTGCACTGGGCATCGCCGTCGAGCCGGGATGGATCGGCTTCCCCGAAGCACTGCCCGTCGCGCTGGACGCGGCCGATCCGGACCAGCCGGATCCGTGGGGCACCCACCTGTTCTTCGACGACGCGGGGACCCTCGTGGGCTTCGGCGGCTTCAAGGGCGCGCCGGACGGGGGAGAGGTCGAGATCGGCTACGCCGTCGCCCCGTCCAGGCAGGGGCGTGGCGTGGCGACCGCCGCAGCGACGGCGATGATCGACCGGGCGCGGGCAGCAGGGGTGCAGCGTGTCGTCGCCCACACCCTCGCCGAGCAGAACGCGTCGACCGCCGTCCTGCAGCGCTGCGGCTTCGTGCGCGTGGCGACCGTCGAGGATCCCGACGGCGACGTCGATGACGACGTGTGGCGCTGGGAGCTCGTCCTCCGCTCGGACGGCGACGGCTGACGGATCTGCCGGCCGTGCGCCCTCCTCGGCCGCAGGGTTTCTCCGAAAGTCTTTCGGGTACGAGGAGGTCGTCACGCCCAGTGACGCGGATGGCGACGCGTTGCCTCGACCCCGAGCTCGACTTCCCAGAGTCCCTCAGCTCGGGGTCGACCGCGTCCGTGAGCCGCTGCGCCGGGTCACTCGCCCGAGGCCAGGTAGCGCCAGACGCCGTCGTGGATGGTCGGCCAGGGGCACGAGTTCGCGGCGGTCGAGTTGTGCGCGTCGGCGGAACGATCGCCGGTCGACTGGTAGGGGGTGACGTCGGTCAGCAGCCGCTGCGCTCCGCCGAACGG
>JAFAFZ010000437.1 GCA_023423215.1 Actinomycetes bacterium | reverse complement strand
GGCTCGAGCAGGCCCTTGCGCTCGTAGATGCGCAGGGTCTGGGGGTGCACGCCGGCCAGCTCGGCGGCCACCGAGATCACGTAGACGGCCTGGTGGTACTCGGGCATGTGCGCTCACCTCCTCGGTGGCGTGTGGCGGACGGCGTGCACATCGTCTCAGACCCCGAGATGCGCGCGGGGTGATTCCCCGAGCGCCGCCGCGTAGGCCTCGAGCGCACGGCGCTCGTCGTCGGACATGTTCTGGGGCACGGCGAGCTCGACGGTGACGAGCAGGTCGCCGCTGCCCTTGGACGTGGTGACCCCACGGCCGCGGACCCGGAAGGTGCGCCCGCTGCGCGTGCCGGCGGGCACCCGGATCGTGACGGGCTCGCCGTCGACGGTGGGCACGGTGATGTCCGCGCCGAGGGCGGCCTCGGGGTACGTGATCGGCACGGTGATGGTGAGGTGGTCGCCGGTGCGACCGAACATCGGGTCGGAGCCGACGTGCACCCGCACGTACAGGTCGCCGTCGGGGCCGCCGTTGGCACCCGCCGCGCCCTTGCCCTTGACCCGGATCCGCTGGCCGTCGCGCACGCCCTGGGGGATGCGCACCTTGACCTGGCGCGGCCGGCGCACGGCGCCGACCCCCGAACAGGTCGGGCAGGGGGTGTCGATGATGCGCCCGCGGCCGCCGCAGGACGGGCACGGCCGGCTGAACGAGAAGAAGCCCTGGTCCTCGTCGACGGCGCCGGTCCCGTGGCAGTCCGGGCACACGCGCGGCGTGGTGCCCTTGGCCGCGCCGCTGCCCGAGCAGTCGGGACAGCGCACGTCGGAGGTGATGTTGACCGTGGTCGTCGCGCCGTGGATCGAGTCCTCGAACGACAGGTGCAGGTCGGCCTCGATGTCCGCGCCGCGGCGGGGACCCGAGGGCGGCGGGGTGCCGCCACCCCCGGGGCGCCCGCGGCTGAACAGGTTGCCGATCAGGTCCGAGATGTCGCCGGTGTCGAAGCGCACGCCGCCGGGACCGCCGAAGCCGGCGCCGCCCATGCCGCCGCCCTGGCCGAACGCGCCGGCCATGGGACCCATGCGGCGGGCCTCGTCGTACTCGGCGCGCTTGTCCGGGTCGCCGATCACCTCGTAGGCCGAGGAGACCTCCTTGAAGCGGTCCTCGGCGACGGGGTCGTCCGGGTTCGCGTCAGGGTGCAGCTGCCGGGCCAGCTTCCGGTACGCGCTCGTGATCTCCTTCGGGGAGGCCGTCTCCGACACCCCGAGGGTCTGGTAGTAGTCCTTCTCGAACCACTCGCGCTGCACGCCGGTCCTCTGCTCTCTGCTCTCTCGTCGTCCGTGTCCGTCGGCGCCGCGGCGTCAGCCGCGCACCTTCACCATCGCCGGGCGCAGGACCCGGTCGTTCCAGAGGTAGCCGGTGCGCAGGATCTGCACGACCACTGCGGCACCGCCGTCCCCCTCTTCGTGCATCACGGCCTCGTGGACGTTCGGGTCGAACTCGACGTCCGCGTCCGCGACCCGTGCCAGGCCCTGCTTCTCGAGGGTGGCGAGCAGCTGCGAGTACAGCGCCGTGGCGTCGTCCATGCCCTGGGTCGCCGCGGCCTCGCCGGCGTCGAGCACCGGCAGCAGCTCGCGGGCGAGGGCCTCGGCCGCGCGCTCTCGCTGCTCGACCTTCTGGGCGTCGACGCGCCGCTTGTAGTTCTCGAAGTCGGCCTGCACCCGGCGGGCCAGGTCCAGGTACTCGTCGCGCTCGGCCGCGATGCGTCCGGCGACCTCGACCGCCTCGACCACTGCTGCCTCCGCATCCACCTCGAGCTGCTCCGCTCCGCTCACGAGCTCGTCGAAGAGCTCCTCGATCTCTGCGTCGTCGATCTGCGCGTCGTCGGCGAGGTTCACGACCTCGTCCTCGACGATCTCGCCCTCGACGACCTCGTCGTCCGCGGCGTCGCGGGCCGCCCGGTCCTCACCGGACGGCCCTGCGGCGTCGCTCACTTGTCGTCCTCGATGATCTCGGCGTCGACGACGTCGTCGTCCGAGGAGGAGGACGCACCGGCCCCGTCACCGCCGCCCGGCTGGGCCGCGGCGTCGTTCGCCGCCGCCTGCTCGTAGAGCGACTGCGACAGCTGCTGGCTGGCCGCCATGAGGGCCTCGGTGGCGGTGTTGATCGCCGCCGCGTCGTTGTCGTTCAGCGCGTTGCGCACGTCGACGATCGCGGACTCGACCGCGGCCTTCTGGTCGCCGGGGACCTTGTCGCCCTGGTCGGCCAGGAGCTTCTCGGTCTGGTACACGAGGGTCTCGGCACGGTTGCGTGCGTCGGCCTCTTCGCGGCGGGCGCGGTCCTCGTCCGCGTGGGACTCGGCGTCGCGCACCATCTGGTCGATCTGGTCCTTCGAGAGCGAGGACTGGCCGGTGATCGTGATCGACTGCTCCTTCGAGGTCGCACGGTCCTTGGCCGCCACGTTCACGATGCCGTTGGCGTCGATGTCGAAGGTGACCTCGATCTGCGGCACGCCACGGGGGGCGGGCGGCAGGTCGACCAGCTGGAACTTGCCCAGCGTCTTGTTGAAGTCCGCCATCTCGCGCTCACCCTGGAGCACGTGGATCTCGACCGACGGCTGGTTGTCCTCGGCCGTGGTGAAGACCTCGGTGCGGCGGGTCGGGATGGTGGTGTTGCGCTCGATGAGCTTGGTCATGACGCCGCCCTTGGTCTCGATGCCGAGCGAGAGCGGGGTCACGTCGAGCAGCAGGACGTCCTTGACGTCGCCCTTGAGGACGCCTGCCTGGATCGCCGCACCCATGGCGACGACCTCGTCCGGGTTCACGCCCTTGTGGGGCTCGCTGCCGGTCAGCTCCTTCACCAGCTCCTGCACCGCGGGCATGCGGGTCGAGCCGCCGACCATGATCACGTGGTCGACCTGGCCCGTGGTGAGCCCGGCGTCCTTGATCGCGTGGTCGAAGGCGACCTTGCAGCGCTGGAGCAGGTCCTCGGTCAGCTCCTGGAACTTGGAGCGGGCGAGGGTGTAGTCGAGGTGCAGCGGGCCCGCGTCGGTCGCCGTGATGAACGGCAGGTTGATCTGGGTCTGCGCCACCTGGGACAGCTCGATCTTGGCCTTCTCGGCCGCCTCACGGAGCCGCTGGGTCGCCATCTTGTCCTTGGACAGGTCGACGCCGTGCTCGCCCTTGAAGGACTCGACCAGCCAGTCGATGATGCGCTGGTCCCAGTCGTCGCCGCCCAGGCTGGTGTCGCCGTGGGTGGACTTGACCTCGAACACGCCGTCGCCGATCTCCAGGACGGACACGTCGAAGGTGCCGCCGCCGAGGTCGAAGACGAGGATCGTCTGGTCCTCGGCCTCCTTGTCCATGCCGTAGGCGAGCGCCGCGGCGGTAGGCTCGTTGAAGATGCGCAGCACCTCGAGGCCTGCGATCTGACCCGCCTCCTTGGTGGCGGTCCGCTGCGCGTCGTCGAAGTAGGCCGGCACGGTGATGACGGCCTGGGTGACGGAGTCGCCCAGGTACGCCTCGGCGTCGCGCTTCAGCTTCATGAGCGTGCGGGCGGAGATCTCCTGCGACGTGTACTTCTTGCCGTCGATGTCGACCGTCCAGTTGGTGCCCATGTGGCGCTTGACGGAGCGGATCGTGCGATCGGCGTTGGTGACGGCCTGGCGCTTGGCCACCTCGCCGACGAGCACCTCGCCGTCCTTGGCGAACGCGACGACCGACGGCGTGGTGCGCGCGCCCTCGGCGTTGGGGATCACCACGGCGTCGCCGGCCTCGAGCACGCTGACGACGGAGTTGGTGGTGCCGAGATCGATTCCTACGGCCTTGGGCATCTGGTCACTCTCCTGTGCGGACCCGGGGCCCGCTGCTCGCTGGATGTGGGGGTTGTCTGCTGTGCAGGTCGGGAGTGCGTCGTCGGCGACGCACGTTCGATGGGTCGAGGTTAGGGCACCTCGGCGGCGGTTCCACCACCTCTGACGGCGAGTATCGTAGCAAACTTGAGCAT
>JAFAFZ010000442.1 GCA_023423215.1 Actinomycetes bacterium | reverse complement strand
CGACCAACCCGTACGCGACGGCTCCCAGGACGTGCAGCACGCCGGCGACGGGATCGTCCCAGCCCTGGACCGCGTACAGGGTGTCCGCGGCGAGCAGGAGCACGGGGGCGACGAGCAGCGTCGCGGTCAGCATCCGGTCGGTCGGGGTTCCGGCGCCCAGCAGCGGCGCGGTCGGTGCGGTGGTCGTGAGCATGGTGCGACTCCTCGGTCGGACGGCTTCCGACGGGGAGCATCCGCCCGATGGCGCCCCGCCGACCACGGGGAGAACCCCGGAACCACGCACTTCCAGGGTTGACCCTGGTGCGTGGAACGCCTGGCCGTGGATGATGGTGAGGTGCGCAGCAACATCGGCCGCGAGGGCTGGGTGCCACTCCTGTCGGTGAGCGTGGTGGTGGTCGTCGTCACCGCCGGGTCGAGCCGCGGCCTGTGGATCGAGAACCTGCACAACGGGCTCCTGGCCCTGGCGTTCACGTGCGTCGGCGCCTACGTCCTGCACCAGCAGCCCCGCAACCGCTGCGCGACGGTCTTCCTGGCGACCGGGTTCGTCGAGGCGGTCATGTTCCTGGGCCGCCAGATCGGTCACGACGCCCCGGCCGGCACCAGCCCGTGGTGGGGCTGGCTCGGCGTCTGGCCGCTCGTCGTCGGCCTGTTCGGGGTGACGCTGTCGGTCGTCCTGTTCCCCGCCGGTCGCCCGCCGTCGCCGGGTTGGCGCTGGGCGATCGGGGTCGGCGTGGTGCTGACCAGCCTCATCGCGGTGACCTCCGCGCTGTGGCCCGTCGGCTACGAGTCGGCCGGGGTCACCTCGCCGGCGCCCTTCTCGCTGCCGGGCACGGACGCCGTCCAGGCGGTGTGGACCCCCGTCGCCCACACGACCTTCGCGGTGTTCCAGCTCACCTGGCTCGTCGCGGTGGTCGCCCGGTGGCGGACCTCGGGTCCCACGGTGCGCCGTCAGCTCGTCGTCGTCGGAGCCGGCGTCGCGGCGTCGGTCGTCGCGCTGCTGGTCGGGTTGGTCGGGTGGGGGACGCCGACGCCGGGCGTGCTGGCGGCCTGCCTCGTGCCGGTCGCCGCCGGCTGGGCCATCGTGCACGACCAGTACCTGGCCACCCACTCGGCCCTGACGTGGCTGGCCCGGCGTTCGGCCGACGCAGAGGAGCTGCCGGGCGAGCTCGCCGGGGCGATCGCCCGCTCGCTCGACGCGGACCGCGTCACGATCTGGACCCGTCGCGACGGCCGGCTGCACGCGGTGGGCACCTGGCCCGACGTGGCGTCGGTCCCCGCTCCGCTCGTCGACGCCGACCTCGACGAGCTGCCGACCGGGATCCGCCGCCCGATCAACCGGGACGGGGCGACGATCGGCCAGCTCACCGTCGAGCGCGACCACCCCGCGTCGCGCCACGAGGAGCGCCTGCTGGACGGCTACGTCGCCCAGGCCGCCCTGGTCATCGAGCACCTGGCGCTCGCCTCGACGCTGGCGGGACGGCGGACTCCGGGCGGGCTCGAGCACCTGACCCCGCGCGAGCGCGAGGTGCTCGGGCTGATGGCCCGTGGGCTGACGAACGCGGCGATCTGCGAGGAGCTCCACCTGAGCAAGAAGACGGTCGAGCCGGTCATCGGCTCGATCTTCGTGAAGCTCGGGCTGCCGCCGGGGACCGAGAGCAACCGCCGGGTCCTGGCGGTGCTCGCCTGGGTGCAGGACCAGCCCGACGCCCCGTCGGGCGATCCCTCGATGCAGCGGTCCTGAGCCCGGCGGGTCGCGCCCGTTCCCCGAAGCGGGTGCGAGGATGCGGCGCCGGGTGCTCGACCGCCGCGACCACCCCGCCGGAGGAGCCGACCATGACGAACGACGAGCTGCGCACGACGAGCGACGACGCGTCCGAGCCGCAGTGGGTGGCCGACCAGCGTGGCCGCATCGGCGAGCTGATCGACGAGTACCGCGCCGCGCTGCACGACTCGGTCGAGGGCCTCACCGAGGAGGAGGCGAGGCGCCGGCTCGTGCCCTCGGACACGACGCTGCTCGGGCTGCTCCAGCACGTGACCTTCGTCGAGGGCGTGTGGTTCGACCAGGCGGTCACGGGTCGGACCTACGCCGAGATCGGCATCGCTCGCAGCGTCGACGGCTCGTTCCGCCTGGGTGACGACGCCACCATCGCCTCGGTGCAGGCGGCGCACCGCGAGCGTTGCGCTGCGTCACGCCGGACGATGGCCGAGCTCTCCGGCGGGGACGTCGTCGACGGGCGGGGTGCGCGTCCGGTCTGGGCGCTCGAGCTGCAGGTGCTGCGAGAGCTCGCGCAGCACGCCGGCCACGCCGACATCCTGCGCGAGCAGCTCCTCGCCGCCCGCGACTGAAGCGGGCGCGGAACTGCATGCCCTGGCATGCACGTCCGTACCCGGTTCGGCAGGGGACGGCGGTACGGTGCGGCGATGGCGAAGGTCCTGCTGGACATCGGCGCCCACTCGGGCGAGACGCTCGAGGTGGCGATGGCGCCGCGGTGGGCCTTCGACCGCATCCACTGCATCGAGCCGGCGCCGCAGTGCTGGCCGCGGCTCGAGGAGCTGGCCGACGACCGCGTGCAGATCCACCGCTTCGGCCTCTGGTCCAGCGACGCGACGCTGGAGCTGCACGATCCGGGCATGGTCGGCGCCAGCCTGTTCGAGAGCAAGCGCCGGTCCGGGACCTCGGTCGAGGTCGAGCTGCGTGACGCGGCGGACTGGTTCGAGCAGCACGTCTCGGGCGACGACGAGATCGTCGTGAAGCTGAACTGCGAGGGCGCCGAGTGCGACATCCTCGACCGCCTGCTCGCAGCCGGAGAGCTGTCGAAGGTCGACGAGATGGTGGTGCACTTCGACGTGCGCAAGGTGCCCGGCCAGGCGCACCGAGAGGCCGCGACCCGAGCGGCGCTCGACGCCGCCGAGGTGCCCTACCGGCCGGCCGAGTCGATCTTCTTCGGTCGGAACGTCACCGAGAAGACCGAGAACTGGCTCGCCTGGTACGACGCCTCGGGCGTGGCGCGCTGGCGCCACTCGGTCCTGCGTCGCGCCGAGTTCGCGGCGCGCACCCGGCTCTACCGGCTCCGCCACCGCGACGGCTGACCGCAGGACGCGGCTCGCACGACCGGCGAGCGGATCCTGCGTCGGGGTGGTCGCTCGACGACCTGTGCCACGCACGATCCACGGCGCCGGCGGCCGTGCGGTCGATCGTGCGTGTCGCTGGTCGCTCTGCAACCCCCACCACGCAGGATCCACGGTGCCGGCCGTCGGCTCGGCGGCTGGCCGCGAGGGCCGCGAGGGCCGGGAGGAGGTCGGCGTAGCGCACCGGAGCCCGCTGCTCAGACCGCGACCGGCTCGACGGGCTCGACC
>JAFAFZ010000261.1 GCA_023423215.1 Actinomycetes bacterium | reverse complement strand
GCTCCGTGCCTGCCCACCGTCGCGTCCGGGTTGCGGACGGCGGCCGGAGCGACGGCGCCGCGGAGCGACCGAGCGGGTGATCCACCGGTCGCCTCGGAGAACCCCTTGATCGGGTGGGGCTAACAGTTGTTAGTATGCCTCACATCGGAACAGTTCCGGTCGAAGCAGCTTCGACCTACGGGACTGAGCGCCGGGGGGCCGCTCCGATCCGACATCACGTGGGGGTCACGGATGCCCGAACTCGACCTGCGCCCGGTCACGGGCACCATCGGCGCCGTCGTCGCCGGGGTGGACCTGCGGGGAGGCGTCGACGACGCGCTCGCGGCCGCGCTGCACGAGGCGCTGCTCGAGCACCTCGTGCTGTTCCTCCCCGAACAGCACCTCTCGGACGAGGACCACATCGCCCTGGCCGAGGCGATGGGCACGCCGAACGTGAACCCGAACTCGGTCGCCCGGGGCATCGAGCACCCGCTCGAGTGGATCGAGGACACGCCGAGCAGCCCGCCCAAGGCCGACCTGTGGCACACCGACGTCGCGTACTCGCCGACGCCGCCCGACATCGGCATCCTCTGCCACGTCACGACGCCGGACGCCGGCGGCGACACGATGTGGGCGAACCTCTACGCCGCGCACGACCTGCTGTCGCCGACGATGCAGTCGATCGTCGGGGCGCTGCGCCAGGAGGTGCACCCCGGCGAGGGCCTGCGCGAGACGCTGCGCATGCAGTTCGGCGACGGCGTGTGGGAGTCGGTCACCGAGATGTACCAGGGCGCGTCGCACCCGCTGGTGCGGGTGCATCCCGAGACGGGACGGCGTGCGCTGTACCTGTGCGGCGCCTACTTCCGCGGCATCGAGGGGCTGACCGAGGCGGAGAGCGAGGCGATCATGTCGGTGCTCCGCCAGGTCGTGCTCGAGCCGGGACTGCAGTGCCGGTGGCGCTGGACCGAGGGCGACGTCGCCATCTGGGACGAGCGCTGCACGAACCACCGCGGCCTGGGTGACCACTTCCCGCGGCACCGCGTGGTGCGCAGGTGCACCGTCGGTTCGAGCGCGCCGTTCGGGCCGGGTGACGCCGGGATCGGCGAGATGGACGAGAACGCTCCGATGGTCGGAGCCGGACGATGAGGGGCAACAGCATGAAGGTGCAGCGGTGGTTCACGAGGGGTGTCGCTGCGGCGCTGCTCCTGACGATGGTGGCGGCGCTGTCCGCCTGCGGTGACGGGTCCGACGACGCGTCCGACGATGCGACGACGACCACGGCTGCCGACGACTCGGGCTCCGGGTCCGAGGGCGAGCCAGCCAGCAGCGGTCCGGACACACCCGCACCGCAGCCGCTGGACGACACGACCAAGGTGACCATCGCCCTGGCCGGCGCGAAGGGCATCGAGGCGTACTCGCAGGTGCTGCTGGCCGACCACTTCGGCGAGTTCGAGAAGGAGAACCTCGAGGTCGACATCCAGGTGATCCCGCTGCCCGAGATCGTCGGTCTGCTCCAGTCCGGCCAGGTCGACGTGACCCCGGCCGGTGCGAACATCCCGGTGCTGAACGCCATCCACTCGGGTGCCGACCTGCGCATCGTCGGCGCCATGCCGACGTTCCCGCCGGCACCGCAGTCGAAGGCCGGGTTCTGGGTGCAGCCCGACCTGGTGGACGCCTCGGGCGAGCTCGACCCGTGCGACATGAAGGGCAAGACCGTGGCCTTCGGCGGGGCCGCCGGCTTCGGCAGCGCCGCCAGCCTTCCGTTCGCCAACTACATCGAGCAGTGCGACCTGACGCTCAAGGACGTGACGCTGTCGGTGGTCGGCGGACCCGACTCGCTGATCGCGCTCGAGAACGGCAGCGTCGACGCGGCCTACCTGCCGGACCCGCTGTGGGCCGACCCCGACCAGCGCGGCTACGCCGACTTCGCCATCCCGTTCGGCGAGGACTCGATCGGCGGGTTCGTGATGGGCTCGCTGCGCACCGAGGAGCCGGACGTGGCCGACGCCATCATCCGTGCGCTGCTCCGCACGACCCGCACCTACCTGCAGGGCGACTACCGGACCGACCCCGAGGTGCGACCTGCGCTGGTCGAGGTGCTCGGCGTCGACGAGTCGGTGCTCGACATCGGGGCGCCGCTGATCTTCAACCCCGACATGGAGTACGACCCCGTGATCGTCGAGCCGATCCAGGAGGTCTGGATCAGCGCCGGTGACCTGCTGGCCTACGACGAGCCGATCCCGGTGGACGACATCGTCGACGAGACCAACCTGGACCGGGTCCTCGGTGGCTGACCCGCCCCCGGCGGCGCCCTCCGCAGCGAGGGAGGGCGCCCGCGTGTCGATCCGAGCGGTCGAACGGGACTTCGCCGCGGACTCGGGGGTGGTGCACGCGCTCGGGCCGATCGACCTCGAGGTCCGCGAGTCCGAGTTCCTCTGCATCGTCGGGCCGTCCGGCTGTGGGAAGTCGACCCTGCTGCGCATCCTGGCGGGATTGCTGAACCCGACACGCGGTCGAGTCGAGCTCGTCCACCGCGACCCGACGCGGCCGCTGACCTCGGTCGTGTTCCAGGACCACAGCGTGCTGCCGTGGAAGTCGGTCGAGGCGAACGTGCGCTACGGGCTGGACCTGCGCGGCGACCTGGACCGTGCGGGGCGGCGGGCGCGGGCTCGCCACTACGTGAAGATGCTGGGGCTCGAGGGCTTCGAGTCCGCGTTCCCCGACGCCCTGTCGGGCGGCATGCGTCAGCGGGTCGCGATCGGTCGGGCGATGGCGGTCGAGCCCGAGATCCTGCTGATGGACGAGCCGTTCGCCGCGCTCGACGCGCAGATGCGCACGGTGCTGCAGGATGACCTGGTCGACCTGTGGGAGTCGGACCGGCGCACGGTGATCTTCATCACGCACAGCATCGAGGAAGCGCTGTTCCTGGGCGACCGGGTGATCGTCATGTCGAACCGGCCGGGCACGATCCGCGCCGAGATCGACGTGCCGTTCCCGCGGCCGCGCCGTCACGACCTGCGTGGCTCGGCGGACTTCGCCGCGCTGCACGAAGAGATCTGGGAGATCCTCCGCGTCGAGGTCGACGCGTACCTCCAGAGGAGTGGACCCGCGTGAACCGAACCGCCGAGCTCGAGACCGAGGACGCTGTCCGTCCTGCCGCTGCCGGGTCGCCGCCCTCACCTGCGCAGGTCGTGGTGCGCGCGCCGTCTCGCGCCGAAGCCGACCCGGTCGGCCACCGTCGCCGGCGCCGGATGCTCGAGGTCGGCCTGGCCGTCGCCGCGCCGCTCGTGCTGCTGATCGCGTGGGAGGTGTGTTCGCGGCGTGAGCTGATCGAGCCGCGCTTCTTCCCCGCGCCGTCGAAGGTGTGGAGCACGGCGGTGGAGCTGTTCGAGGCCGGCACGCTGCAGACCCACGTGCTGGCGAGCGTGCGGCGCATGCTGATCGGCTTCGTCGTGGGCTGCGGGCTCGGCGTGGTCGCCGGCACGTTGCTGTCGCTGTCGAGGACGGTGCGGGTCGGGTTGCAGCCGCTGATCTACGCCCTGTGGACCGTGCCGAAGCTGGCGCTGCTGCCGTTGCTGCTGCTGATCTTCGGGCTGGGCGAGATGCCGATCATCATCCTCGTGGCGATCAACTGCTTCTTCCTGGTCGCCATCCCGACGACCGCCGCGATGATCGGCGTGCCGGCGTCGTACCGAGAGGCGACGCAGTCGTTCAGCAGCTCACGCTGGTCGATGCTGCGCCACGTCACCGTGCCGGCGTCGTTGCCCCAGGTGTTCGTGGCGCTGCGGCTGGCGGCCGGTGCGTCGATCCTGGTGCTGGTCGCCGCGGAGTTCGTGCAGGGCGACGAGGGGCTCGGCTACCTGATCTGGAACTCCTGGTCGCTGTTCCTGGCCGACCGGATGTACGTCGGCATCGTGCTCGTCGCCGTGGTCGGCGCGCTGTTCACGATGTTCATCGGCTGGGTCGGCCACCGGCTCTCGCCCTGGTACCGCGAGTCCTGAGTCTGTCCTTCTGGCCTGGCCGCTGGCGGAACGCCGCAGGTCAGGGTCCCGAGGGCCACGTAGGATCCGCTCAGTCTCCGCGGCGTTCGGCAGCGGACGCCCGCCCGAGTAGCTCAGTTGGCAGAGCAGCTGTCTTGTAAACAGCAGGTCAGGAGTTCGATTCTCCTCTCGGGCTCTAGATTTCAAGGGTTTTCGACCCTTGGGATGTTCAGGTTCCGGCGCTTGCTAATCCCTTGCTAATCCGCCGACCTTCCCCGCCGTCGTGGCTGACGGATCCACCTCGCGCTTAGGCAGGGTGGCAGAGCAGGGAGGCCGCGGTGCGCGGATCGGTGATGAAGCGGGGCTCGACGTGGACCTACGTCCTCTACCTGGGGCGCGATGCGTCGGGGAAGAAGCAGCAGAAGTGGGTCGGCGGCCACCGCACGAAGAAGGAGGCCGAGGACGCGCTCGTCGAGGCACTCGAGCGGATGCGCACCGGCATGTGGGTCGACCCCGGCACGACGACATTTGGTGAATTCCTGACCGAGTGGCTCGCGGCGATGGAGTTGAACGTGCTCGACACGACCTACCGGGGCTATGAGCAGATGATCCGCAACTGGGTCGTCCCGCGCATCGGCGACGTGCGCCTAGTCGAGCTGTCGCCGATGCACCTCCGCTCGCTGCAGACCGAACTGCTCCGGTCAGGGCGCGTCGACGGCGCCGGCGGTCTCTCGGCGCGGTCGGTTGCCAGCTGCCGACGCACGTTGAAGAAGGCGCTGAAGGATGCGATGCGGTGGGGACTGATCGCCCGCAACCCGATGGAGGCTGTCGACCCGCCTCGCGTGATCGACGCCGAGATGACCATCTGGTCCGACGTGCAGACGCGCACCTTCCTCGACGCCGTCGCTGATCACGAGCTCTACGCGATGTGGGTGCTGTTCCTCACGACCGGTCTCCGCCGAGGTGAGATGGCAGCGCTGCGCTGGGAAGACGTCGACCTCGACCGAGCCACCATGGCCGTCGTTCGCAATCGGGTGTCCGCTGGCCGAGGGCGCGCCGTCAGCGTGCACCAACCGAAGACTCGGCGCGGGCGGCGGAACGTCGCGCTCGACGCGACCTCGGTCGAGGTACTGCGCTCGCATCGCGCCGAACAGTCGGCCGAGCGCCTGCGCCTCGGTCCGGCCTGGCTCGACTCGGGCTACGTGTTCTGCGGCGTGGACGGCGCACCGCTGCATCCCGACACGATCACGGCGACATTCCAGGCAATCATCCGCAGCCTCGACGTGCCGAGGATCCGGCTGCACGACCTACGCCACACCTCGGCAACGCTCGCGCTGAAGGCGGGGGTCCATCCGAAGGTGGTGTCCGAACGGCTCGGCCATGCGACCGTGGGCATCACCCTCGACCTGTACAGCCATGTGCTCGACGGCATGCAAGCGGAGGCGGCGGAACAGATCGGCGCGGTGGTGTTCGGGCTGCCCGCCGGGTCCGAGGGCCAGCTCGCGGCGTCCGATTAGGATCGGAACGTGCCGCGGCCTACCCCCCATACAGGAACGATCGTCTCGATCGGCTACGAGGGTCGGACCTTGGACGAGTTCGTCGACGCGCTCAGGCTCCACCGCGTGGACGTGTTGATCGACGTGCGACTCACACCGATCTCGCGCAAGAAGGGTTTCTCGAAGACGGCGCTCTCCGAGGCTCTCGCCGCGGCTGATATCGAGTACCGCCACGAGCCAGAACTTGGAAACCCCAAGGACAACCGCGACGCATTTCGGCGCGGGCAGCGAGCAGCACGAACTCGCTACGCGCGCCACTTGTCGAACGGAGCGAACGAGACTTTCCAAGCCACAGTCGAGTCGGCACGGGGGGCACGGGTAGCGCTGTTGTGCTTCGAGCGGGATCACTCGCAGTGTCACCGCTCGTGCATCACTGACCGAGCCCAAGCAGAGCACCCGGGTTTGAGTGTCCTGCGCGTCTGATCGCCCCGGCTGCCAGATCGAGTCCGGGAGGGTGCTCGGTGGTGGACCAAGAACTACGCGTCATGGTGCTGGTGAAGGCTGCGCCAGTACTGACGTCCAGTCTCGACGAGACGATGTGTGTTGCAGCGATGACGCTCGATGAGACTCCGCGTTGGATTCGGCTGCATCCGGTTCCGTTTCGGGACATGGCCGACGAGTCACGATTCCGCAAGTACCAGGAACTGACCGCCCGGGTGATCAAGCCCAGGGGCGACCGTCGTCCGGAGTCATGGACGCCGATACAGGGGTCCATGGTGGCCGGCGAGGTGCTCGGAACCGACCACGGCTGGGCTCGACGTCGGGAGCGGGTCAGCTCGCTCGGCGAGGTTCAGATGTGCGATCTCGTCGAAGCGAACCGGAGCGGGTCGGGACCGGGCACGCCTTCCCTCGGGGTTGTCCGCCCGGTCGGACGCCCCGAGCTGGAGATCACTACACGGGACGAGGTGCAGCTCGACAAGTGGCGGAGCCGGGCTGAGGCGATCGCCGCACGGCCGAGCTTGTTCGACGACCCGGCGGCCAAGAAGGCGCCGTTCGAAGTGGTTCCTTAGAGATTCCGTTACCTGTACCGGTGCGCCGCTGCGTCGTGCAACGGTCATGGACAAACGATCGTGGACTGGGAGGTCAACGCGCTGTGGCGCCATGTCCGCCACCGTCCGAACTGGCAGGACCTCATGCGCCAGAAGTTCGTCGACGAACTGTGGGCCGAAGATCGCGACACCGTGCTCTTCGTCGGCAACCAGGAGCAACATCCGCACGCGTTCCTCGTGCTCGGGATCTTCTGGCCACCCCGAGGTGGACTCCAGCAGTCACTCCTCTGATGCGCGGTCACCAGCCGATGTCGGCGCCGTCGTCGATCTCGTCTGGTTCGGAGTGGTCGATGGCGAACTCCTTGGCAGCGCTGCGCCGGAGCGAATCGGTGACGAGGTCGAGCGGGTCAGGTCTCCCGCCGAGTCGGCTGTGGTGTTCGAGCTCGTCAGCTGCTTCGTCGTCGACGACATACATGCGGTTGGAGTCGCGGCCTCGGCTGAGTCCGACGTAGCCCATCTCGCGGTGCATGTCGTCGCTGGCGAGCAGCAGCCCGTGATCACACGTCCTGCCTTGGGCCTTGTGCACGGTCACGGCGTAGCCGTGGCGCATGTGCCCGGCGGCGAGGTACTCGCTGTCGATGCGGCGGTCGCCATCGTCAGTCGAGATCGTGACGCTTCGGTGCCGGTGGTCGATGTCGGTGATCCTGCCGACGGTGCCGTTGCGGATTCCGTTCGGGTAGTCGTTGCGGGTGCAGAGCACCTGGTCGCCGACCTGGAACGGCCGACCACGAACCACGAGCGGCGGTCCCTGGAGTTCGCCGGCGTCAGCGACCTGGCGTCGGGCGCGACGGTTGAGGTCGTCGACGTCCGCGTTGCGTCTCGCCATCATCAACGCCGAACTGCCAGCGCTGCGATGCGCCCACCAGTCGGCGACCATGGCGTCGCGCACCGTGTCAGCGTTCGACGCAGTGACGACTCGACCGTGCTCGCGGAGTGCTCCGACGGCCACGTCGACGTGTCCGCCGCGGAGCTGCTGGAGCGCCCAGCGTTCGGTCTCGTCGTTCTGGCGTCGGTTCTCGGTGAGGGTCAGCACCGGATGCCGCTTCGCGAGGGCGGCGAGCACGCCGCCGGCCTGGATCTCGGGCAGCTGCTTCGGGTCGCCGACGAGCACGACCTTCGCACGGTGCATGGCTGCGTCGCGCAGCAGGGGTGCGAGGGTTCGGGTCCCGACCATGCCGGCTTCGTCGACCACGAGCACGGTTCGCTCATCGAGTCGCTGGTCGCCCCGTTGGAGGTCGAGGTTGAGCTTGGCGATCGTCGTCGAGCGGATGCCCGAGCCGGCCTGCAGCTCGTGCGCTGCCGCTGCTGAGAGCGCGCAGCCGAACACCCGGTAGCCGGAGTGCTGCCAGGCGTCGCGGGCGGCGTCGAGGCTGAACGTCTTGCCGGTGCCCGCCGCAGCGACGAGCACATCGACCGCTCGACCCGACCTGCACATCTCCCGAACCACGCCAGCCTGTTCATCGCTGATCGACCGCCGAGCCTCGACCGCACCCTCGACCGCCGAGCCGAGGGCGACCCCTTGTTGAGCCGTTTGCCCGCTGTCGGCGAGGTCGACGACCGACCGCTCGAGACGGATCATCTCGGCGGTGGAGAACACCGACCCTGTCCGCTGCTTCCACCCGACCCTGACCACGTCGGGACGACCGACGTACTGCCACTCCAAGTCCTCGACCACCTCCATCGACGCACCCGGAGGCAGCAGGTCGACCAGGCCGCGGATGACGTCGCGGCGGTCGAAGGTCGAGTTCGACTCGGTCAACCCGGTCGGCGAGGACAGCCGGGCGAACACCCGAGTTGTCTCGTCAGCGTCAACAAGCGGCACCACCTGTCGGCCGGTCACTGCCGAGAGATCGGCGGGATCGATGCCGATGGTCAGGGCCTCTGTGCGCCATCTGGTGGTGTGGTCAGACAAACGTTCAGGGCTGACCACCTTCGCCCGGCGGGTCTCCAGCGTCGACACCTGCGCTGCCTTCGCCGAGGTGAGTCCCCATTCGGCCATCGTGCGTTCGATCTGCTCGCGCCGCTTCGAGAACAACCCGATCAACTCGACATCGACGCCGTCGATGTCGGCGAGCCCGTCATGCACCGACGTCCACGCAACACCGAGCCGGGCGGTGAGCTCGTGACGCAGCTGCGCCTGGTACACGTACCCGCCCGTCTTCGCGTGCTCGTACAGCGCGGTGGCGTCGATCGTGCGCCACCTGCCGTCCGCTGCTCGCACCGAGTTCGCCACCAACACATGGGTGTGCAGCAACGGATCCAGATCACGCGACGTGCGATGCCGGAACCCCGCCGCGATGAACCCGCCGGTCGGCGTGCGCTCCACACCGTTGCGACCCGTCCTGGTGAACGCCGCCACCTCCTCCATATACGCCACCGCCCGGGCAACCGCAGCATCATGCGCCGCCACGACCTGCGCCGAGATGGCGGGCTCGCCGAGCCCCCACAGGATCGACACGGACTTCGGCGCACGGAACGTCAGATCCCACCCCGGCACCTTCCGGTTCTTCGCACGGTGCAGCTGCTCTCCCGTGCGAGGATCGACACCGGTAAGCACCGCCCGGAGATCCTCCGGCCGCACGAGCCCCTCGAGGTCGAGCTGGTGCGATGAGGCGAGCCAGTAGCCCGGCGCCTCACCCTCCTCGGAGTAGTAGTCCTCGATGCCGGAGACGACCTGGTCCAGGTAGTAGGACTCGGCGCCTGGCGCGAGCCGGTGAAGGTTCAACACAACACCCCTCCTCCATCGCTGGTCAGGGTCACCGCATCACCGATGCAAGTCTGTGACCCTGGTTGACACGCGCACTCAAGCGCGACGGCGGCGCGCAACCCAACGC
>JAFAFZ010000202.1 GCA_023423215.1 Actinomycetes bacterium | reverse complement strand
CCCGGCCGCTCCCAGATGTCGCCGAAGAGGTGCTCGAGCGTGTAGCCGTAGAAGTCGCCCGGGCCGTCACCGACCTGGAAGTTGTAGACCTCGCCCATGCGCTCGATGCCACGGGCCCTGCGTGCGGCGCGTGCCTCGGCCTCGCTCGGCCCACCCGGCGTGGCAGTCGATCCGTCCATCTGGTGCATCCCCCGTTGCAGTCGCCGGCGACCCGGCGGCTCGCCCGAGCGGCACCCTACAGGGGGCGTGGTCGGGGCCGGGACGCCCGATACGGTGGTCACGGTGACCGTGCGCACCGACCCGACCCCTCCTGGCCGTCCACGATCCCCTCGCCGCCTGTTCGTGCTGGCGATGGCCGCCGTGGTGGCGCTGCTCGCCGCCGCGTGCGAGCCGGCCCCGCCGCCCGCAGCGCCGAGCCCCGACCCCGCACGTGGGGTGACGTTCAAGGGCCTCGGCGTCTGGTGGGACGTCTACGACTGGTCGCCGACGTTCACGAAGAACCGCCAGAAGTTCAGCGTGCGCGACGTCGACCGGCTGGCCGACGACGGCGTGCAGACGCTCTACATCCAGACCGCCAGCTTCCGGCACCCGGACGTCCTGCTCGACCCCGGCCTGCTGCGCAACATCCTGAACCGTGCGCACTCCCACGGCATCCGCGTCGTGGGCTGGTACCTGCCCGAGTTCAACGACGTCGCCTACGACCTGGACCGCCTGGTCGCGATCGCGAAGTTCGGCTTCGACGGCCTGGGCTTCGACATCGAGTCGACCGCCAACCCCGACGTCGCCGCACGGTCGCAGAACCTGATCACCGAGGCGCAGTTCCTGCGGGGCTACTTCCCGAACCTGCCCATGGCCGCCATCCCGGTCACGCCGGTGATCTGGGAGGAGCTGAACCGCTCGTGGTGGCCGAACTTCCCGTACCGCGAGCTCGCGCCGTTCTTCGACGCCTGGATGCCGATGGCGTACTGGTCGTACCGCTTCTGCAGCTTCACCCACTGGTACGACCCGTACCGCTACGTCTACGAGAGCGTCGTCCGCCTGCGCACGCTGACCGGCAACCCGAACCTGCCGGTCCACCCGATCGGCGGCGAGGCGACGCCCACCGCCTGCACCTCGGGCCCGAACGCCGGGCAGGTGCCGCCGGCGACGTCGAACTCGGACATCTTCTGGATGAACGCCGCCATGCACGACTCGGCGTCCATCGGCGGCAGCATCTACGACGACGCCACCTCGCCCGCGTCGCTCTACGACTCGCTGCACCTGTTCCGGCGCGAGCTCGTCAAGTGAGCTGAGCGTCGGACGCGACCGGCTCGGGCAGCCGCGCTAGGTTGCCGGTCCGACGGACGGAAGGAAGGGCCGCGTCGTGCACAGGAAGCACCGTCGGGCGCGCACGCGTCCGCTCGTGACCACGCGGCGACCTCGCCGCTCGACGGCCGTCGCGTGGATCGGCGTCGCAGCCGCCGGGGTCCTCCTGGGGGCCGGGATGCTCGTCGTGCCGCCCGTCGCGGCGGCGCCGTCGCAGGGCGACGACGTCGCCGTCGAGATCGAGGCGGGCATCGGCGGCGTGGTGCCGGCGGGCACCGAGGTGCCCGTCCGGATCACCCTCCTCTCGTCCCGGTCCCGCGACGTCGTGCTCACGGTGGACGGCGACAGCGACTCGGTCGAGCTGGACGTCGAGCTCGCGGCGGGCGAGCCGGCCCTCGTGCCGCTCAGCCTGCAGCAACCGATCTACTCGGTCACGGCCGAGGTGAGCGCCGAGCGCCGCCTGGTCGGAACGGCCACCGTCGAGGTCGACGCCGACCCGAACGCCGTCGTGGTCGGGGTGGGTGACTCGTTGGCCGATTCGGCGCCGCCGGCCACCCCGACGGTGGCCGGCATCCAGCAGGCGACGCTGGTGCCGATGGACGACGAGCTGTGGGAGCTGCCGGGGGCGCTCACGACGCTGTCGGGACTGGTGGTCGCAGAGGCGGACCTGGACGCGCTGTCCGAGGGGCGACGACGTCAGCTGGCGGCGTTCGTCTGGAACGGCGGCGACGTGGCGGTGGACGGCCCGACCCGCGCCGAGCTGCCGATCTTGGACGTCGCGGCGACGGGGTCGCGCACCGCCGTCGGCGCCGGATGGATGCGCTTCACCGACGGGGCAGCGGCAGCGGGACGCTGGTCCGAGGTGGTCGAACCGGGGGTGGTGAGGGCGTCGGTGGGTCGGAGCGCAAGCACCGACATGTACGGCGAGCCCATCCCCGGCCTGGTCCGGATCGACTTCCTCCCCACCTGGGTCGTCGCCGTCGCCGTCTTCGGCACCGCCCTGCTCGCAGGGCCCGTGCTCTACGCGATCCTCGGCTCGCATGCCCGTCGACGCTGGCTGTGGGTCGCAGCCCCCGGGCTCTCGGTCCTGGTGGCGGTGGCACTGCTCGCGGTCGGTCACCGCATCTTCACCCGAGCCGAGGCGTTCGCGATCGCGGACGTGGTCGTCTCGCCGTCGTCCGCCCAGGGCGCCGTGGCCAGCGGGCTGCTCTCCTCGACCGAGGTCGTGCTGTCGGCCGGAGCGTCGGTGCTCGACGCCGAACCCGAGCCGTCCCTGAGCAGCGACGGGATGCAGCGGACGGCTCGCGTCGACCTGGCCCGGAACGCCTTCGGCTCGCTGTCGCTCGAGGACGTCCTGTTCGACGAGTGGCCACGCCTCGACGTGACCGCGGCCGCGGCGACGGATGGGACGGCACTCGTGACGATCGTGAACCGGTCCGAGTCCGCGCTCCGTGACGTGACCGTCAGCGGCAGCAGCCACACGGTCTCCGTCGACCCCCTCGCGGCCGGTGAGGAGCGAACGATCCCCTTCGAGGTGACCTCCGGCGTCGATGCGGCCGGGTCGATGTACCCGTGGCCGGACTCGCTCGCCCGGATCCCGGCGTTCGGGCGGTCCCCGCTCCCGTCGCCGACGTTCCCGGCGTCGCGTGGACTGGTGGTGGTGACCGGGTCCGTCGATGCGCCGATCGACTCGCCTGCGTTCCGCGGAATCGCGACGGTCGTGGCTAGCGTCGCCGCTCCGATCGCGGCCGGCGGCGGCGGACCGGCCTCGCTGCGGATCGACGAGCTGGGCTCGATGTCGGCGGAGCAGCTCGAGCAGCAGCAGCTGCAGCAGGTGCCACCCGTGGATCCGGACGGCGCCATGCCGCTGATCGCGCCCGAGGAGGCCGGCGCCGTCGTGCGGATGACGGCCCCCGGCGGTCGTCCGGCCGGCCCCTGCGCCGTCCACACGATGGCGTCGGACCTCTCGACGTGGGATGGCGCGGCCTGGGTCCCTGCCGAACCGGTCGGTGGGCCCCACCGCAACCCTCGCCTGCGCACCCAGGGCGGCACGGAGGCCGAGGTGCAGGACTGGGAGCTGCCCGCCATCGCGGACGGGCAGGCGCTGTACGTGCGGATCGGGAGCCATCCGCTGCGCACGCCGCCCGCGCTGCTCTTCGACTGCGCGGGAGGTGCGTGATGGACCCGGCCCCGCCCGTCGGGCCGCCGGTGGCCGACGCAATCCGGCTGCGGGGGGTTTCGAAGCTCTACGGCGCCCACCACGCGTTGCGCGAGGTGACGCTGTCGGTGCCGCCCTCGTCGGTGTGCGGGCTCATCGGCCCGAACGGCGCAGGGAAGTCGACGCTGATGGCGATCGTCGCCACCCTGCTGCGGCCGAGCGCGGGGTCGATCGAGGTGTTCGGCGTGCCGATCGAGGAGGTGGCGCGGGTGCGACCGCTCATCGGCTTCGTGCCCGACGTCCTCGGCACCTACACCGGCCTGACGGTGCAGGAGTACCTGCACTTCTACGCCGAGGCCTACCGCATCCCGGCCCACGGCCGCGACGCCGTCGTCGACGCGCTGCTCGACCTGGTCGACCTGGACGGGAAGCGCGACGCTGACCTGAGCTCGCTGTCGCGTGGCATGAAGCAGCGCATCGCGCTCGCCCGAGGTCTGGTGCACGATCCGCGCCTGCTGATCCTGGACGAACCGGCGAGCGGGCTCGACCCCCGTGCCCGGGTCCAACTGCGCGACATCATCGCCCGGCTGCGCCAGCGCGGCGTCACCGTGCTGATCAGCTCGCACATCCTCGCCGAGCTCGAGGAGATGTGCACCCATGCGATCGTGCTGGAGCAAGGGGTCGTAGTCGGCTTCGAGACGCTCGTCGGCGACCCGGCTCGCACCGTGGTCGTGTCGTTCCTCGGCCAGCCGGCCGAGGAGCACCGGGTGACCTCGGACGCGGAGCAGGCCGAGCTGGTGCGCTCGCTCGTCGCCGCCGGCCGCCCCGTGCTGGGAGTGACCGAGCGGGGCAGCCGGCTCGAGGATCGGTTCCTCCGCCTGACCGACGGGAGGACGAACTGATGTCGAACCCGCTCATCAAGCTCGAGCTGCTGCGACGCTTCCGCTCGCCGGCTGCGGCTTGGGGCATCCCGCTCGTCGTCGCCCTGCCCGGCATCGCCGTGGTGCTCATCTACGCGTCGACGCTCAACTGGAGCACGTCCGGCGCGCTGTACGCCGACTCCCTCGGTGACCCGGGCGGGGTGCGCGTCGACGACCTGCGTGGCGTGGGGACCGGCATGTTCATCGCCGTGGTGGCCGCACTCGTGGTCACCTTGCTGGTGCTCGTCCCCGCCATGGTCGGCGGGTCGATCGCCGGAGAACGGCACAGCCAGACGCTCCAGCCGCTCCAGCTGACGGCCATGACCCCGACGCAGATCCTCGTCGGAAAGCTCGTGTCGTCACTGGCGTACCTGCTGCTCGCTCTGTTGTGCGCCGCGCCGGTGGTCGTCATCCCGTTCCTGCTCGGTGGCCTGAGCGCGACGCAGGTGCTGGGCGCGTACGTCGTGCTCCTGATGGTCACCGTCGAGCTGGCCGCCGTGGCGCTGATGGTCAGCGCCGTCATGTCGCGGCCCGGACCCGCGATCGTCGTCGCGCTCCTGGCGTGCGGCGCCCTGACCGTCTTTCCCTGGATCCTCACGGGCGTCGGGTTCCTCGTCGTCGGCACCAACGACCTGACCTTCGACGCGGGGAGCAGCCCGGTGCGCTACCTCGCGTCGCTGTCGCCGGTCTCGCTCGGGTCCTGGGTGCTCGACCTGCGCGGCTCGCAGGAGCTGGCGTCCGACGCCGTCCGAACCGAGGACAAGGTGCTGTCGCTGCTCTGGTTCCTGATCGTCACGACCGGATCGCTCCTCGTCGCCCGACGCCACGTCACGACCCCGGTCGACCA